>CAIQXC010000857.1 GCA_903875675.1 Akkermansiaceae bacterium | reverse complement strand
GATTGGAAACGAGCCTGCCCCGCCAGAAAATTCGTCATGAAATGAATTCGAAAATGAAATTGAAGCCCCCACCGACTTTGTAGTGCCTTTTGATACGGATCCCTGCAAAATCAAGGGCTGCAGCCTCATAATAAGAAACTTGGGTTAGGTTTATCATGACTCGCGAAAGGGATATTCATGCGCTCGATACGAGTCCCTTTGATGCGCTGCTCGTCCTTTCATAACCCGCCTGTGTGGTGCTCACTTGCCGATGGCTGAAGCGAAGTTGAGGATCCGGTGTTGCTTGAGTGCCATACCGGCCCCGGAGCCAATCAGGCGCCCATTGAGAGGCGCTTGGCATGGAAGCTGGGGAGCTGAGAAATTTGCAGGAGGAAGGACGAAATGGGCAGGGAACCGGCTCAGTGCAGTGCGGAGATGGTCTGGAAGATGGCGGTGATCATCAGATAGGCCATGGTACCGATCAGACAGGCCATGATGATGAGCACAGTGGGCATGATCAACGCCATGATGCGCTGCAGATCCTTGTCGAGCTCCTTGTCGTAGCGCTCGGCGGCTCGGCGCAACGAAATATCGATTTTACCGGTTTGCTCACCTACCGAGACCATATCGATGAGCAATGGGGGAAATGCGCCGCTACGAATCAGGGCCTTGGAAAACGAACGACCGTCGCCGACTTGTTCGATGACACGATCCAGCTCGACACGCAGCGAGCGGTTGTAGGTGGCATCACGCGACAGCTCGAGCGCCCGCAGCAAGGGCAGGCCGTTACCTACCAGATTGGCCATGGTCTCCAAGAACTGGACGTAGAAGCGGCTGGTGATGACCGGACCGACCATCGGCAGCTTGAGCTTGATGCGGTCCCACTTGGGCTTGTTGGCGTCATTGTCTTTCCAAGCCTTGAAAAAGATGGCGGAGCCAATGAGGGCGACGAGCATGACGATCCACCATTTTTTGAGGAAGACGGAGATGGCGATGAGGATGGCGGCACCGAGGGGCACTTTGCCGCCCGGGGTGCTGGCAATCAGGGCGGTGAGCTGTGGAATGAGGGTGGTGACAAACACGATCGAAACCGCGATGCCCGCCACAATCAGGAATATCGGATAGATCATCGCCAGAATCAGACGGCTCTGCAATTCAGCGAGCGTCTTGAGGTAATGTGCCTGGCGTTTAAGAATGGTATCCAGCGCGCCGGAAGCCTCGCCCGCCGCAGCCAGCGAGCAATAAAGAGGCCCGAAACTCGGGCTGGCTTTTTTCAAAGCCACCGAAAAATTCACGCCATCGCGGACCACCTGGCGGATTTTGAACGACACGGCTTTGAGGTTGCCGAGTTCCTGGCGATTTTCCATGGACTTGAGGGCTGGCTCGAGTTGCAGCCCTGCGGCGAGCATGTCGGAGAGTTCTTCGGTGAAGAGCACCACTTCCTGGCGTTTGAGCTTGATCGGGCCTTCCGGAATTTTGTCCTCCTTGGAGGAGGTCTGGGCTTGCTCATGGGTCTTCCCTTTGCCGTTGGGTTTTCTAACCGAAGCGGCGGCGGCAGTTGCGCTTTCGCGCAGGCTTACAGGTTGGAGGCCGCGCCGATCCAGCAGGCGCAGAGCTTCGTTGCGATCGGCAGCGTCGAACTCCCCGGAAGTGATGGATCCTTGGGCATTGAGGGCTTTGTAGGCGAACAGCGGCATGGCGGGAAATCAGGAAGGGACGAAAGCGGCCGGGTCAATCAATCGGCACCGCCGATATCCGACGAGGTGACGGAAACCACCTCCTCGATGGTGGTTTCACCCTGCATCACCTTGTGCCAGCCGTAGCCGCGCATCGGGATATAGCCATCGCGCACGGATTGGGCGCGGACGTCGGTGGCTTGGGCGCTGTGGGCGATGAGGTCCTGCATGGGCGGAGTAAGCAGGACCATTTCGTAAATGGCGAGGCGGCCGGAGAAACCGGTGCCGCGGCATTGGTCGCAGCCGGAGGGCGAGTAAGCTTGGCCAGTGATGTCCATCGGCATACCCAGTTCGCGGCGGTCCTCATCGGACACCGCCCGGGGAACCTTGCAGGCCGGGCATAAGCGGCGCACCAAGCGCTGGGCTAGGAAGGCCCGCACGGCCGCGGATACCAAGAACGGCTCGACGCCCATGTCGATCAAGCGACTGATGCCGCCGAGGGCGTCATTGGTATGGAGGGTAGAAAAGACGAGGTGCCCCGTGAGGGAGGCGCGGATCGCAATTTCTGCAGTTTCCAGGTCGCGTATTTCCCCAATCATCACGATGTTCGGGTCGGCGCGAAGGATGGAACGCAAGGCCGTGGCGAAAGTAAGCCCGATTTCACTTTTCACCGCAATCTGCATTACGCCGGTGAGCTTGTTTTCAACCGGATCCTCGACGGTGACGATACGCTGCTCCGGGTGGTTCACCTCACTGAGAAAGGAATACAGGCTGGTGCTTTTGCCCGAACCGGTGGGACCTGTGATCAGGATGATGCCGTTGGGCAAGTGCAACAAGGCCTCGATCTTGCGTCGGATGTAGGGCTCCATTCGCAGCTTGTCGAGGTTGAAGCGCTCCTGGTTGAGGAGTCGCAGCGACACGCTCTCGCCTTCAACCGTTGGGACAGTGGCGACACGCACGTCGATGGTTTGGCCTTCAAACTGGAGGTTGATGCGGCCGTCTTGAGGCACGCGACGCTCGGCGATGTCAAGGTGGGCCATGATTTTGAGCCGGGCGATGACCGAACTTTGCAGGGCCTTGATATTTTCCGGGACGGCGATCTCCAGCAGGCGGCCGTCGATCCGGTAGCGGATCCGCAGGTTCGTACTCAGTGGCTCAACGTGAATGTCAGTGGCCCGCTGATCGAGAGCCTCGCGGATAATCTGATTGACGAACTTGACCACGCTGGCCTCCTCGTCGTCGTCTTGGTCGATGATATTGGCTTGGTCTTCGCCGCCTTCGATGTGGTCGTAGTC
>CAIQXC010000856.1 GCA_903875675.1 Akkermansiaceae bacterium | reverse complement strand
CCACCGCTGCGCTCGAGAAGTGGAAAGCCGGCTATGAAGAAGCCACCGGAACTGCTCGAGCCAAGGAGGACGAGCGGGCAAAGTTGGCGGCTGAGGCGCTGGAGCTCAAGCGAACCATCGCCGATCGTGAAGGCAAGAACATCGCTCTTTTCAACACCGCCATCGAGGTGCTCGACCGGTTTGAGAAATACTCACTCGGCAAGGCGCTTGCCGCCCGCGAACCGTTCATCGGCACAACCCGCGTCAAAGTCGAAAACCTCGTTCAAGGCTACAAGGACAAAATCCTCGACAACCGCATCGGCGCTAAAAAGCCGCCGGTCAAACCATGAAACCCAAACGATTTTACTTCCGTGGCACCGCGCTTTTTGGCGTGCCACTGCATTATAGCGCGGGCATTTGCCTCGGCTTCAGCGTCCTCATCAGCGGCCTAACTGCCAATGCCGGCGACGTGCTGCGCGGCGGCAGGATTGGCTCTAACACGCCAGGTGCCCCTGCTGCCGCCGGAGGCCTTGGCAGCGCCACCCCGGCCTCCACCGACGCCGCCCGCGCCAACGCCCAAGACGCTCTGGCCCGAACCAACCATGCGTTAGACGCCATGCGCGCCATGCAAGCCGCCGCGCGGGCCGCCGCCATTCAAGGATCTAACAACCTCGGCAGCGTCGCCGCCCCGCTGCCCAATGTGCCTAACGGACTAACCAGCGGCGGCCTGCAGGTTGCGCCGGTGGTTGCCACCGACCCGACGAAGTGGAGCGGTGCCCGAGCCCCCGCGCAAACCGTGGCTGCCGACGGCTCCACCCAGGTCAGCGTCACCCAGACCACCCAGCAAGCGTTGCTCAACTGGCAGACGTTCAACGTGGGCAAACAAACGACCCTGACGTTCGACCAATCCGCAGGCGGAGCCAATGCCGGCCAGTGGATTGCCTTCAACAAGGTGGCCGACCCGACAGGCAATCCGACCCAGATATTGGGCTCTATCCAGGCTGCGGGCCAAGTCTATGTCATCAATCAAAACGGCATCATCTTCGGCGGCTCCAGCCAAGTGAATGTGCATAATCTAACCGCCTCATCGCTCCCCATCAATGACAACCTGGTCGCCAACGGGCTGCTGAACAATCCAGACAGCCAGTTTCTATTTTCAGCGCTGCCGCTGGCAGCTGGCAGGAACGGAACGCCGGCGTTTACACCCCCATCTCCGCTGACTCTTGGGGGCGTGACGGGCGATGTGGTGGTGCAGGCCGGGGCACTAATCTCCAGTCCGACAACCTCCGATCATGCCGGCGGCCGAGTTGCCTTGATCGGCAGCAATGTGTCAAATAATGGCACACTGGCAACGCCGGACGGACAAACCATCTTGGCTGCAGGATTGCAGGTGGCGTTCAACGCTCATGACACTGGCGATGCGAGCCTGCGCGGGATTGACGTGTATGTTGGATCGGTCACGGACCCAACCTCCACACTAGCTCCTTATGCCGGAACCGCCAGAAATCAAGGAATCATCAGTATTCCCCGCGCTGACGTCACGATTGCCGGCAAAACCGTGAGCCAACTGGGGGTGATCGACGGGAGTACCTCGGTTTCTCTAAACGGTCGGGTTGATTTGTTAGCCGAATACAATGCCATCACCAATCCCGGATATGATACAACGAACTCCTCCACCGGGGTTCCTTATGTCCTAACCGCCACTGGCCTTGTGGACCTCGGACCAGGAAGCGTCACCCGCATTCTGCCAGAATGGAATAGCACCGAACAGGTGATTGGGACGCGGCTGGCACTCCCATCTATCATTAAGATCGAAGGGAAGGCCATCCATTTGGAATCAGCGTCGTGCATCCTCACTCCCAACGCAAATGTCACCATTAACTCCGGCATTTGGGATTACAACGCTTCGGCGAGCGCTCCGAGATCAACCTTTGTGAATTCCGGAGGTCAGATCTATCTGGATTCAAATTCCACAATCAATGTGGCCGGCTCTGCCGACGTTGCCGCCAGCGTGAGCGAGAACATCGTAGCTGTGCAGCTGCGCGGAGCGGAGTTGGCAGATTCCCCCGTGCTGCGTGAGGGAGCGCTGCGCGGCATGACCTTGTACGTGGATGCCCTAGCCACCGGTGTCTATGACTCCGCGCAATGGGCAGGCACACCGCTCGCCGGAAAATCCTGGGTGGGCACACCCCTGGCCAACGTCGCGGGATATGTAGGTCTGATCCAGCGCACGATCGGTGAACTCACCACCGCTGGCGGCACGGTGAACCTCACATCAGGCGGCTCGGTTGTTGTGAGCGGCGGGGCAACCATTGACGTGTCCGGCGGCTGGACGAATTTCCAAGGTGGCTATGTTGAGACATCACGCGTCTTATCAGGGAACAATCTGATAGATGTATCCACCGCCTATCCGAACATGACGTACAACGGGATAGTGACGGGGATTTCGCAGCAAACCAGCGCGAAATGGAATATCAGCGATCCCTACACGGTTCCCTTCGTCACGGCCTCCCGGTATCAGAATGGTTACATCAGCGGTGGCAACGGAGGGGCATTGGTCATTGCCGCGCCATCGGTGGCGCTGGACGGCAATTTCTCGGGCAGCACCACAGCTGGGGACCACCAGCGAGTGACGATTCCGACACCCGCTTCATTTTCGCTTTCGCTCCAAAGCCAGCAGGTGCTAGCTCCGTATTATCCCCTTTACTCACCGACCCCACCCGAGATTGTCTTCCAAAAAGACACCAAACCTACTGCGGCAGACCCATTCGAGCTGGATGCCAACGGCGACCCCAAGCCATTGCTGGCGGATAGGATCGGCAAGGTCTTGCTCTCAACCGGATGGTTCGGGTCCGCCGGATTTGGGAATCTAGCGGTATATAATCCAGACGGCAACATTGTGCTGCCCGCCGGAGAAACCCTCGCAATAGCTGCTGGAGGAAGTATCCGATTGACCGGTGCCAACGTCGATGTGGAAGGAACCCTGAGGGCGGCTGGCGGCGGAATGTATCTAACGGCAAACAACATATCTCCAACTATTGTCGAAGAACTAACGCGAGATACAACCCCACAAACACCAACTCCCTCAACCGGGCGCGGAAACATCACGTTGGGAGCATCCGCCATACTCGACACCGCAGGCCTTCAAGTGGACGACCGGGAGGGATCCATCGCACCGCTATCCATGCCGCTCATCACATCGGGCGGATCAATCAGTCTCAGCGGATACAATGTGAATCTTGCTCATGGTGGCATCATCAACGCCTCCGGCGGGGTGGCCATCTCACCCAAAGGTGCCATAGTCTATGGCAAAGGAGGAGCCATCTCGATCGCCTCAGGGCAGGATCCCGGCCTGCCTCAAGTGTTAGGTGGGCATCTGCAACTCGAGTCCACCATGAGCGCCTATTCCGGCGGCATCGGTGGAACGCTGAGTCTGCTAGCCCCGGCGATTGCAATTGGCTATGGCAGCACACCGGGAACTGACGTTCTATCGCTGGATGCGGGATTCTTCAGCAACGGTGGTTTCAACACATTTTCGTTGAGCGGTATCGGTTTGGTGAGCGGATCGGCAACCATCCCCGGCATGTCGGTTGCCGCAGGAACCGTTATCCAGCCGGTGGTGACAAGTTGGATCGCGGGTCCGGAAGTGATAGCCCAAGGTCTGCCTGGCCTATCACAGATCATCAAGGAACCGGGCGTGAGAACTCCAGTTAGCCTTAGCTTGTCATCGAAAGGGGCGAAGGATGTATTCACGGGCAACCTGCTGGTGCGGGCTGACACGATCGTGGGAACGGGATCCGTAATCCGGGTGGAACCTGGCGGAAACTTGTCATTAAAAGGTGACACGGTAACCTTGGCCGGCTCGATGATCGCACCGGGTGGCACCATCACTGTGACGGGCGGAAAGAGTTATCCGTCACTAAACAACACGCCTAGTGATGCATATATCACGGTGGATTTATTGCCAGGAAGCGTTTTGTCCACCGCGGGGACGAGACTCCTGGTTCCCGATCCCTTTGGCCGCAGGATAGGCCATATCCTTGCGGGAGGCACCGTGACGGTTAGTGGAAACATCGCGGCGGAGGCAGGTTCAGTGATCGACGTATCCGGATCCAGTGGGATTCTCGATCTCGCCCTTGGCACTCTGGGACTCATCACCAACGATTCCTCCAGTAGCACATCGCCGCTGGGTTTGGCTACGATTCCAACTCTGGTTGCCAGCAATGGTGGTGCTATCGTGCTCAACGGCCAGCAGGAATTGTTCTGTGATGCCACACTCCTTGGCCGGTCCGGCGGTGCCAACGCGCTGGGCGGCAGTGTCACCATCTCATCAGGACGTTTTTATAACGGTGTTCCACCGATGCCCTCGGACATCACCTTGGTGGTTACCCAGAACACTCCGTCCATCCCAGTTCCATTTCATCCGGCGGGCCAATCCGGCGTGGGCTCCGTCATAACGGATTCCCTGGGAGCCACCCTCACGGAACAAGGATATTTTGAGGTTGGCACATTCCTCTCATCGGGCTGTGATTCCCTAACTCTCACCGGAAACATCTCATTCCACGGTGCCGTCGATCTAAGAGCGATGTCCAGTCTGACGATTGCAAGCGGAGGGGTGCTAGCTGCCGACGCTGCGGTGAATCTAACTGCATCGCATGTCGTGATAGGAACACCCTTCGCCGGGCCTTTGGCACCACAGGATCCTCTGAATCCGTTTGCGCCGTACAACATCAAGCCGACCACAGGAACCGGGAGTCTCACCGTCAATGCGGATTTGATCGACATCGGCAGCCTGTCGTTGCAAACGATTTCAAGAGCTGGTTTCATTGCCTCCAACGGAGACATCCGGGGTGACGGCACACTCGACATTCAGGGAAACCTCGTTTTGAAGGCAGGGCAAATCTATCCGACAACCGATTGCCAATTCCAGATTGTTGCCTATGATTCGGGAAGTGGATCCACCCTGCATCATGGAAGCGTAACCATAGAGACGGATGGAAGCAGGCAGTTGCCGCTCTCGGCAGTGGGAAGATTGGGCATCTATGCCTCCACCATTTCCCAAGGCGGCGTGTTGCGTGCTCCGTTCGGCAGCATCACGCTTGGTTGGGACGGCACAGGCACAGCGCCCGTGGATTCCGTGGTGGGCTCCACTCTGACTATGCCCACCACCTCCGCGATCACGTTGGAATCCGGCAGCATCACATCGGTGTCAGCGGTGGACCCGGCAACCGGCAAGGCGCTCACCATTCCATACGGACTCGTTTACAATGGAAACTCCTGGGTGACTCCCTCGGGGTTCGACATCACATCTGGAGGATTGCTGGCCAAGGGGATATCACTATCCGCCGGATCGGTTTCCACCCTGGTCGGTTCCACGATTGACATAAGCGGCGGAGGAGATCTATACGCATATCACTGGGTGCAGGGTCTGGGAGGCAGCACAGACATTCTTTCATCAGCCACGAGCTACGCAGTGATTCCAGGATATTCTGCGGACTTCGCCCCCGTCGCGCCCTACCATGCCAGCAGCGCAAGCGACCCACTCGGAGGTGATGCGGGTTATGTAAACAACACACTATCGGCAGGTAGCAAGATCTATCTGCAAGCCAGCGGCAGTCTCCAGGCCGGCTATTACACGCTGTTGCCTGCACGCTACGCTCTGCTTCCCGGTGCCTATCTGGTGACTCCGGTATCGGGTGCTGCGAGCGCACCAGTGATCGAAGCTGACGGGTCCACCCTCGTTTCCGGATATCGCTTTAATGACTTGAATCATGCGGTGACCCCGCAACCCTTGTTCACATCATTCAATGTTGCTTCCTCGTCAGTATTGGCAATGCGTGCCCAATATGACGGATTCAGCGCCAACACATTCCTACAGCAGGGCAGCATCACCGCCGGTCTGACCACCCCCAGACTGCCCATTGATGCCGCGCAACTCACCCTGGCGGCGAGCGCATCCATGATGATCCATGGCTCGGTCCTATCCTCGGCACCCACGGGCGGCCGGGGCGGTCAAGTTGATCTGAGCAGCCCGCTGAATATTCTGATTGCTGCCCCGGGTGCAGCTTCACAGGCAGGAGTTCTGGTGCTAGATGCCAGCCAGTTGACGGCATTCGGCGCCCAGAGCCTCCTGATCGGTGGCATGCGCCAAACCACCGCAGCAGGCACCACCGTGGAGGTGGCATCCAATTATGTGACGGTGGATAATGCCGGGGCACCACTGACGGGGCCTGACATCACACTGGTTGCGAAGCAAGGCATCACCCTCACCTCCAATGCCGACATGGAGAGCAGCGGCACGCTCACTGGTTCGGCAGACAAACTATTGCTAGGCACATCGGGCTCTAGTGGCAGTGGTGACGGAGTATTGCTGCGCGTCTCCGCAGACTCAGGCGCATCGGTTCTACGGTCAGGACTGTCCACCTCGATTACTCCACTACTGACCATTGCAGGAGGCGCGAAGGTTGCCGGATCTGGCGTGATCATCGACTCCTCGGCGCGGATTTTACTCGACCCGTCCGTTTCTATCCACGCCGACACTGCATCTATCAGCACCGGGCTGATCAGCATTCAGCTTGATAATCCGGGCTCTCTGAACCCCGGCGGAGCACTCGGCAGCGGGCTGGTGCTATCAGGGACTGCGCTACAGAACCTACAGACGTCGGCTCACAACCTCTCGCTGGCCAGCTACTCGGCCATTGACATATACGGAAGTGGCCGAATAGGGGAACTCAACACTGACGGCACGCCGGTTACTAACAGCATATCTCTTCACACCGCAGAGATACGGGGATTCAACACGGGAACTGCCAAAGTCACGGTCGCTGCCAAAAGCATCACTCTTGATAATTCCAATTCGTCAGCAGGGCTGGGAAGCGTGGCATCTGGAACCGGCACCCTTGAGTTTGACGCTAACACGATTCAAATCGGTCAGAACATTTTATCCATAGATCAATACGCAAATGTGGTTCTACATTCGACTGGTGGCGTGGTTGCCGAAGGCACCGGGACGTTAAGTACCCCTGGCGCACTGACAGTTCTAACGCCTCTGATCACCACAGCCAAGGGGGTGTCTTCATCATGGATCTCCAACGGACTAATGACTCTGGAGAATGATCCATCGGGATCGCTTGCCACGGTTACTTCGGGACTGGGGGGAACCCTCAGTCTGCAGGGAGCTGGTTTGATTGCAGCCAGCAGTGTGACCCTGCCCGGTGGCACCATCAGCCTCCGTTCCACAGCAGGTGATTTACAGGTATCCGGCCTGATCGATGCGGGTGGATATGGGCAGACATTCGGCAGTGCCGTAAAGTACGTCAACGGCGGCACGATCCGACTTGTTTCAGACACCGGCAATGTGCATGTGCTAACAGGTGGGACGCTACGAGTGGCGGCGGCTACCGGGGGTGGCAATGCGGGCAATCTGTCAGTCAGCGCGGTACATGGATCCATGCTGGCCGACGGAACCCTGTCAGGCACAGGAGGGAATGGCGGAGCAGGTGGCATATTCTCACTTGATGTGGGGACTCTCCCCACAACGGCTTCCCTCAATGCCGCGCTCGATCTAAGCGCATTTTCCACGTCCCGCTCCATCCGTGTGAGGGATGGCAATGTGGTGATGGATGGCATTGCCACAGCCCAGACGTTCTCTCTGGCAGCGGACCACGGGTCGATCACCGTTACGGGTACCATCCATGCGTCTGGGACCACCGGAGGGTCCATCTCCTTGCTTGCAAATGGCAATGTCTCTCTGCAAGATGGATCAAAGCTCGACGTATCAGGTCGCGAATTCGACCATGCCGGCAAGGGTGGGACCATCGACCTTGAAGCAGGCGCGGAACAAAACGGAGTTATAGGCAACGGCGCGGTGGACATCCAGACGGGCTCGACGCTCGGCCTGGCAATTGCCGCCAGCAATGCAACCAGTGAGGCGGCTGGACAATTCAGCGGCACGCTCCATATCCGCGCACCTCAAAATTCGCTTGGCACCGACCTGCTGGTGAATCCTATCAATGGCACCATCACTGGGGCGTCCAAAATCGAGGTCGAGGGGTACAGAATCTACGACCTAACTGACTACGGTGGCCTGATCACCAGCAATGTTCAATCCTCCATCAGCAACGATGCCACTCATTTCCTCGGCTCTTCCGGGACGACTACCGCAGGGTATCAAGCCATATCCAACCGTCTGCTTCAGAGCAATCCGAGTCTTTCTTCTAAACTGCTATTGATGCCGGGCGTTGAAATCATTAACCGCGCTGCCCCAGCCCCGGTGAATCTTAATCTGAGCGCGGTGGGAGGCCAACTTTCGCTGCCCAACTCAGGCGGAACCGTCACGTTTCCGGCGGGAACGCCCGGCAATGACAAGATCATTCTTACTGTCACGGCAACTATCACCAGTGCAGCTGGGCTCACGCAAACGCTGGCGGCCAATACTCCAACCAGCCTTGCGGGCGGCAGTTCAGTCTCCCTAACCACAGCAGGATCCATTTCCTTTGCCAGTGGCAGTGGCGGAGCCATAGCGATGAGTTTGCATCCAAACTCAACCTATACCACCAGCACCACCGGCACCACCGGCATAATCTCGACCAAGGGCAGCATGGTATCACTCAACACGGCAGCCAGCAGTTCAATCACCCTGTCAGTCGGCA
Source organism: Akkermansiaceae bacterium (assembly GCA_903875675.1). Taxonomy (GTDB): domain Bacteria; phylum Verrucomicrobiota; class Verrucomicrobiia; order Verrucomicrobiales; family Akkermansiaceae; genus Luteolibacter. The sequence continues at coordinate 22,550 of CAIQXC010000856.1, read as the reverse complement.
CGCAGATCACTCTCCCATCCGGAACTGCTGGCACCAACAGAATCAAATCGACTGTCGCAGGTTCCATCATCTCTCCCACCGGATTCGTGACGGATTTATCGGTAAATACCTTCACTGCCATCGCGCCAGGATCTGCTATCATTCTCACCACAGCAGGGACTATCAGTTTCTCCACCGGATCAGGCGGCCCGATTCCAGTGGTCCTCGTGTCCGGCAGCATCACTCCGGCTGGCCCGTCCACAGTGACACCCTCCACCGGAAATCTAACGCTCGGCAGCATATCTTCCACCAACACCTCGGATTGGAATCTATCCACCTCCCGTTTCGGCCCGCTTGGAACTTCTGGAATGCTCACTATGCGCGCTTCCGGCAACTTGGTTTTCTATAACGCCCTAAGTGATGGATTCACCAGTTCGGCATACACGTCCGCGCTGGAAACGCCGAATCCCCTGCTGTCCGCCAATGCTCAGTCTTGGTCATACCGTCTAACATCTGGTGCCGACCTGTCAGCAGCGGATTTCCGCGGTATGCAATCGCTGGGAAGTTTGGCGGCAGACAGCGGCTCGGTGCTACTAGGAAAGAACGGCGGATTTCTGACATCGACTGGTGGGATGACAGCAAAGGTTTCCACGGTGGTGCCCAATTTATTCCAGGTGATCCGCACCGGCAGTGGGGACATCACGATGGATGCTGGGCGGGACGTTCAGTTGCTCAACCCGTTTGCGACGATCTATTCCGCCGGATCCCTAATCACAGACCCATCGCTTAACGGAACTTTCCAGTCTCCGAAACCCAGCTTCTCCAATTATTCAGTCGCCGCCGGATTCCTCGGCGGTGTGCAGCAATCCCCCGCCTATCCCGTGCAATACGCGATCGCCGGTGGCAATGTCGATGTTTCCGCACAGCAGGATATCACTCACCTCACGGTGGACAAATATGGAAACCTGGTGGCGGACTCAGAACGGCAAATGCCTGTGAACTGGCTCTACCGGCGCGGCGCTGTGGATCCAGCCACCGGATTGTTCAGCACATCAAATTACGGGGAAATCGCCTCCACGACTTGGTGGGTGGACTATAGCAACTTCTTTGAAGGGGTAGGCGCGCTTGGCGGCGGCAACGTCACATTGCACGCCGGGCATGATGTCAGTAATGTGGATGCAGTGGCGCCAACCAACGGCCGGATGCCCACCGGTGCACCATCCGCGAATGCTATGGTAGAGAACGGCGGGGGTGACGTGAGCGTCATAGCGGGCCACAATATTGACGCGGGCGTCTATTATGTTGAGCGCGGCAACGGAATCCTCACAGCCGCCAACGCAATCACTACCAATAGCACGCGTTCCCCATCGATGACGTACTTCAGCACTCCTTCAGATGTGCTGGATTCTAAAACCTGGTTGCCCACCACCCTATTCCAAGGGAAAGGATCGCTTGATGTTACTTCCGGCGGGGACATGCTGCTGGGACCTGTGGTGAATGCGTTCCTTCTGCCTCAGGGTTACAACAACACTTATTGGTATAAGAGTTACTTTTCCACTTACGGAACGAGCGACAGCGTGAACGTCAGCTCGCTGGGCGGGTCCATCACATTCCGCGAGAACGTGACCCTGCCCGCATCAGGAGCATCCGTGCCGGGAAGCGTGCCGGTGTTGCAGGCATGGTTCCAGCGCGAGTTGCTCCTGACACAATCTCCAGTGAGCATTTCCTACCTCCAACCCTGGCTCAGACTGACCGAAACCCAGATAACCCCCTTTTCTACGGGTTTTTCACTGCTCCCGCCCACCCTGAAGGCAACGGCATACTCGGGTGATATCAATCTCGCTGGCAAATTGACCCTGTCACCCGCACCTAACGGAACGCTCGATCTGCTCGCCAACGGTGCGGTCAATGGACTGCAAAACAATGGCAGCATCAAGCTCAATGGCACGACGGTGAGCGTCTGGGGTTCCAGCACGATCAATCTATCTGACGCGGATCCGTCCCTGCTGCCGTCCGTGATATCGCCGATCTCCTATCAGCCCACTGGAATCATCAAGGCCTATGTAACGGGCACTGATTTTCTTCAGACATTTGACAGTTTGTTCAAGGAAACCGGATCCAGCAACGGCAACTTACAAGCCAAGCAAGCCCTGCATGACCAGGGATTGTTGCATGCCGGGGACACCCAACCGCTGCGCATCTTCGCGGGCACCGGGGATATCTCGGGCCTAACGCTTTACTCCTCGAAGCCGGTGGACATCACCGCCACGCAGGACATTCGGGACGTCGCACTCTACATCCAGAACACCTCGACCCGTTCGCTAAGTGTGGTAAGCGCCGGGCGGGATGTCATCGCCTATGATGCCAACTCACCCCTTCTGGTCACTTCCCGAAGCAATGGCAACGCCCTCTACGGTAATCCGCAAAGCGGAGATATACAGATTAGCGGACCCGGCACACTGGAAGTTCTGACAGGAAGAAACCTCGATCTCGGTGTAGGCGCAGGCAACTCCGACGGCACAGGCACCGGCATCACCAGCATTGGGAACTCACGCAATCCTTACCTTGATTTCGCCGGAGCTAACATCATCGCAGCCGCAGGCATTGGCGAAGCTTCATCGCTCAGCTCTAGCAGGGTAGATTTCCCGGCGTTCATCGCCAAATATGTCAAGGCGGGTGACGGATCCGCTCATCTTCAAGAACTCGGCTACACCCAGAACGAGTTTGATGCCCTTGCCTCCGAGATGCAGGACCAGATCGCACTTCGGGTATTTTATCTGGTACTCCGTGACGCTGGACGGGATCACAACAATCCCGACAAGCCAGGCTACAAAAACTACACATCAGGCACCGAAGCGATTGCCAGCCTGTTTCCTGGAAACTTGTGGAACGGCAGTATCAATACGGAAAGCCGGGACATCCGCACCAAGAATGGCGGAGATATCAATCTGCTGACGCCCGGCGGCGGTCTGACACTTGCCACCACCACCATAGGAAACCCACAGGCACCTCCGGGAATCATCACCGAGGCCGGTGGCGAGATCTCGGTCTTCACCCATACCAACGTGAGTTTGGGTATATCTCGAATTTTCACCCTGCGCGGGGGCAATGAGATCATCTGGTCCTCGGTCGGAAACATCGCTGCCGGTTCTTCATCTAAAACCGTGCAATCCGCATCTCCGACGCGTGTGCTGATAGATCCCCAGAGTGCTAACGTCATCACGGACCTTGCAGGGCTTGCCACCGGGGGTGGCATCGGGGTGCTGGCATCCGTGGCAGGCATGAAACCGGGCAATGTGGACTTGATAGCCCCGGTTGGCACGATTGACGCTGGCGATGCAGGTATCCGCGTTTCGGGTAACCTGAACATCTCAGCGGCCGTTGTGAGCAACAGTGGCAACATCGCAGCAGGCGGAACCAGCTCCGGAACCGCACCCTCAGCACCATCCGGCCCAAGCGTCGGCAGCATTAGCGCGGCTTCCACCACTGCCGGGGCCTCAACAGCTAGCGTGGATAACGCCTCCAGGCAGGAGTCCGCCAACCGCCCGGCTCCTGCCGAGGAGCCACTGTCCTTCATCAACGTCGAAGTCATCGGCTACGGCGGCGGTGACGGTGGCGGTGACGGTGGAGAGAACAGCGATAGTAAAGAGGACAAACAGGAGGATGACAATTCTTCAACATCCAACTCGCAATGAAATCACCCCCAATCATGATATTTGGCAAACCGTTGCCGCTACATTTTTTGCTAGGTTCGATTCTCGTTTTATCTGGAACCGCCCATGCGGATGACAAGGTGACGGACGCGAAGCCCAACCATGCGACTTTGGAACAGAACAACTCCGAGGCGATATTCCAGTTGGGAAAAGCCTGCGCAAACGGCACGGGCATGAAACAGGACGATGCGAAGGCATTCGAATATTACCTCAAGTCTGCGGAGTTGGGGAATCTGAAGGCACAGCACAATCTTGGGGTGTTGTATGCGAAAGGTACGGGCGTGAAGCAGGACGAGAAGGAGGCGCTGAAATGGTTCCGCAAGGCAGCCGAACAAGGTGCCATGCTATCGCAACATATCTATGGCTGTATGTTGGCCGAAGGCAAAGGCACGGAGAGGAACGCCGTGGAAGCCGCCGTGTGGTTGCGGAAGGCGGGGGAGCAGGGATTTGCGGAGGCGCAGTTTCGCCTCGGACTGCTCTATTATTTGGGAGAGAACGGGGTGACGCAGGATCTGCCCGAGGCACTGAAATGGCTGGAGAAAGCCGTGGCGCAAAACCATGTCAGTGCTGCCAACAATCTAGGGCTCATGTATGAAGGAGGTGCTGCCGTCAAGCAGTCAGGCAGCGAGGCATTCCGATTGTTTCAGATCGCGGCGCGGGGAGGCAATCTCAAAGGCCAGAGCAATGTGGGCAGATGTTATAGTCTGGGGCTCGGGGTGGAAAAAGATCCGGTGCAGGCATATCGTTGGCTGAAGAGAGCATCCAACAAGGGTGAGGTCACCGCCACCAACCTTCTAGCCGATTTTCAGCAGGGGCTCAGCAAGAAACAGATTGCCGAAGGTGAAAGACTGGTAGCAGAAGACGAGAAATTGCCATAGGAAACCGGCGCTCAACGCGATGGCGGAACGATACGCGAGCCATGGGATTCCGAGTATTCTGCCTGCGATTGCGCATGGGAATATACCAACCACCCCTGCCTGCCTAGACATAGGTGAAGGCGCGAATCCGCATCGTTTTTGGCCTTGATCCAGCATTCACGGTATTCCGGTGAGGATGGATCATCACCGGCTCGGGAAGTGGCTGCGGCAAAGTCCTCCTGGATCTTGCGCAGGGCCAACTGCTGGTCCGGCGTCAATGCGGAATCCGCCGCACCGCTACCGCGAAACACAAGCGGCAGGGTAGTAACCTCATCATCCACAGTGGTGCGGGTGGCAGGCTCTACGGGTAATGGCGGACTGCTAGCAGGACCGCCTGAAGCAAAAGTATCTTCCAACAACTCGCCTGCGAAGCCGAGTGAGGGGCCTGAGGCGTGAAGGCGACCCCGCACCGGATGGCGTGGTCCGGCTTCATCCGGCTGCTGCCGGTCAGTCATCGGGCTGATCCAAAATCGAATTCCGGATATTGCAGCAACAGATGCTGCGGCCATCATGTATATGTGGCGGAGCTTCATGGGTATCACGTTTTGGCGTTCAAAAGAAAATGCCGGTGCGGGGATAGACCACCGCACCGGCAAGTTGTCTTGATTTCAAAGCAGACTCCAAATATCAAGTTAGCCCTTGGAGGAGTCGCCAGTGAATGATCAATAGGTCACGTAGGTGCCGTCACCTGAGCGAACCACGCCCATCGAGAAGAGACTGATACCGGCAGTACCAATCGTTCCGGATCCCACATCGGTTCCTTTGATGGCCGCACCCAGCGCCGGGGCGAACACCTCAGCCTGGCTGCCGACAACCTGGTTGGGATACAGCACATGTTCGTAGGACCAGAAGGTGTATTGGCCCGTTGTGATGGCCGCATCATTGAAGACGCCGCCGCCAGTGTAGTAATTCACACCATTCCAAGCCAAAGGAACCGCGGGTCCTGCACCACCTGAGCCATTGAGTGCCGTGTTGGCATCGCTCTTACCAAGATATGTCACATAATAGCCATTGAGATGGGTCAAACTCTCATTGCGCACCAAGCCGGCCAGCGTGCCACCGCTCGGGTATCCAGTGTTGCCGACGTCATAGAAGATGCCATTGATGGTATTGGACGGATAGAAAGCATGGCTCATAATCGAGGTTCCAGAGACCACAGGCTTGTATTGGGCCACAGCGGTATTCGCACCGTAACCGGTCTCGCACAGGGCAATCGTACGGGTACCTGAATCGGCATCACGACCAAGGGCAAACAAACTCTTTGCCAAATCGGCCGAGTTGCCGGTCATCTGAGTAAGCGTGCAACTGCCACCCGAGAAAATCGCGTTAAACAGGTGATTATTCATGGATTGGCCAGTTGGAGCCCCATAGCTCGCAACAAATTGGAAAGGCACAATGCCCACCGTGATGTCATTCAAAGTCGTCGTGCTGAACGGCGTGGTGGACTGGTAGCTGTCGCCCATTACAATGTTCGGCACTTGGATATCATGGAAGTAGGTCATGGACGTCCTGCCAGGAACAAACGTTTCACCTTGCGCCTGGGCGCTGGTGGCATCGTCAATCAGGAACGGCCAAGCAACGCTTTCCGATACGGTTTGGATGCCACCGGTCGAACCATAGAAGGAGGTCTTGACGTTAATCGTGTGGCCATTGTATGTCACACCGATCCAGTTGCAACCGTTGGCACTGGTGAATGTGGCGTTCGACTGGGCAGTGGGAGCGACTCCGCCAAGCAGATTCTTGATGGCGTTCAAGGTGCCTGCGCGGAATGCTGTCGATCCGGTGATATAGATGGTCTCAGTGGGGGTGGCACTGGCACCCACGCAAAGCAGGGCCATGGTGGCGATAAGTGATTTGGTGATTTTCATATTAGTTGTGGTTGTGTTGTGTTGGTTCTATATTTTTTGTTGTGGAGAAATGAATGTTATATACTAGCGATACGTTAGCAACGGCGGCGGCGTACCACCAGCAGGACAGTACCGATCAAGCCGAGCGCGGCGGACGTCGGTTCTGGCACGCTGGTGAACGAAACTGTACCACCCGAGTTGATTGAGAATGTCCCGATCGCTTGAGACGGAGCGACAGCCCCGGGGGTCAGACGATACAGCGCGAGTGTGGAAGTCGCACTCGAAATCCCGCCAGCCCCACCAGCCAGAATCGTCGGGTTGAACAGTCCGAACGACAACCCCCCCGAGCCGCCAGTGGCATTGGCACCACCTGGTTGAAAGGAAGCAAACGCCTGGTTACTAGCGGTGCCGATATTGGTTTGGAGCAGACCGACGATGCTGTTGGCCGTGGATGTCTTGCCGTTGTAACCCGATGTCATCGTGGATATTTTGGCGTCACCGGTGCTAAGTGTATTGGAGGAACCGGTGTTCCATGGGGTGGCCGTCGTTGCATCACCCTGCTTGCTGGCGTATATCGTGTGCGCCGGATCGCTGCCAACAGTGACCAGGCGGGTGGTGCCGATCGCACCCCATTTGACGGTGGAATCGGTGGTATAACTGCCTCCAAAGGCCGCTACAAGGTCGGTGTTAGTATCGCCGATACTCAGGGTGATCGTGGTATTAGGAGCCAAACTGGTGTAGTTAGATGCCTGACCGATGTTCACCAGATAATCAGAGGTATTACCGACCTGGGTGAAGCCGATGAACAAGTCATCGGCTGTGTATGCTGTGGTGGCAGCGTTTGCGGCCATCGTCATCGCCATGCCTATCGTGGCAGCGCCTGCGAATCGTGTAAATGCTTTGTTAGTCATATGATTTTGGTTTAGTCTTTGTGAAGCAAGAGGGATTATTCTTGCCGGGGGGTAGGCTGGCGCAATGACGGTGATTTTGTGAATCCGCATATCGTGACGATTTTGTCACATCACCCAGTTATCTACTTGTGACTATTTCTTAGTCACACGCAAGCGGGCAAACAGTGAAGGCACACCGTTCTTCGGAATCACAGTGGTGTAGATCCCACCGCTTTCGGTGCCAGCCGGGGCAGACGTCCAACTGAGCAGATCCGTGCTGGTATCAACTGCAACGTCATACTCTGCCACGGAAGCCGGGTTGTGCGGGAAACTAAAGGTGAGGTCCGTAGCACCCGAAACGGCTGCGGGAAGGAATGGTGCGTCGCTGCCTGAGTTGGGATTGGCACCGAGCGCAAACTTCACCATGTTCTGAATGCCGTCATTGGCAGGGGTGGCGGTGGGCAGGGCGTTCGCGCCGCTGAGCGAATAGGAGGATGCCCATGTGTTGTACGCCGAGGTGGTGGCAGCTGTGAACGTCACTGTGCCACTGGAATTGATAGAAAAGGTGCCGAGCGCGGTGGCAGGAGCGACCGCACCTGGCACAAGGCGGTAAACAGCGAGCGTCGCGGAACTGCTCGTGATGCCGGAGGCGTTGCTGGCCTCGATCGTCGGGTTGAACAGAGCGAACGAGAGGTTTGCGGCGGCACCGGTGGCATTGGCACCGCTCGTATGGAATGAGGCGTATGCGATGTTACTAGCAGTGCCGATATTGTTTTGTACCAAACCGACGGTGCTGTTAGCCGTGGACGTCTTGCCGTTGTAACCCGATGTCATCGAGGCAATTTTGGCGTCGCCCGTGCTAAGGGTGTTGATAGAACCGGTGTTCCACGGAATCGCGGTAGAGGCATTTCCCTGCTTGCTGGCGTAAATCGTATGGGCGGGATCGCTCCCGACTCCGGCTAGGCGAGTCGTGCCGATGACACCCCATTTGATGGTGGCGTCGTTCGCCCAGCCACTGCCAAAGACGGCTGAGAGGTCCGACGCGATGTCTCCTAGCGAAAGTGTCTGGGTGGAGGTGAAGGTGGACGCCTGACCGATTTTCACTAGATAGTCGGAGGTGTTACCGGTCTGGTGGAATCCGATGAAGAGATCGTCGGCGGTGTAGGTGGTCGCGGTGGGGGTGCCGGCATAGGAGACCGAGCCCAAGGCGAGAAATGCCATGGGGGCAAGACAGGTGAGGATATTCCGGGTTGCTGATTTCATAATTGATATTGATCTGATAGTTGTCGGATGGTGGGATACATGGCACAGGCGGCCAAAGAGATTTGGCACCAGTCGTGGCGGGTTGGGGTAGGATTCATTTGTGACGATTCCGTCACATGACGAGTGAGAGGCAATGCGTCCCGAATGTGAAGAAATTGAAACAATATACTTCTTGAGGGCGAGGCGGAGATTGGCATTTTTGATGCATCGTATGAATACGAATACCAAAACCCCTAGCGGCGTGGGCATAGTGAGCCGCATCAAACCATTGGGACCGTTCGACGAGCGGCCACCGGATCGCGAAGTGCGTCGTCTGCACGGCCTGAGTGCCGATGTAGGTGCCGCCTGCAGTGCATGGTTAGTCAGCCGGGGAATCAAGACCCGGTCATGGGGGGACTTCAACGTGAGCCGGTTCCCGCGCAAGCGGCCGCAGCTTGAGGCTTACGATTGATGTGACAATTTCGTCGCAATAATTGACTGTGCCCACCACGCGGATTCGTGGTGATTGGCATGGCGCAAGCGTATGAACCTACCTACCCCCTCCCGCTGGACACTGGATTTATCGAATGCCATCCCGCTCTTGCGTGGTGGCCCAGCCCAGTTGCTCAAAAAGCCTGCCGAAGATTTGCTAGGGCTCACCGCGATGAACCGGTTTCTTCAGGACCTCAATCCAGAGCAGGACCCGGCCACCATTTTCCAGCGGGCGCTGGATTTGCTGGCGCTGCGCTATCGCATTGATCATGGTTCCGTGGAGGCCATCCCGGGCACCGGTCCGGTCATCGTGGTTGCCAATCATCCCTTCGGAGGCGGCGACGCCTTGGTGCTGGCACACCTGTTGGCCGCGCGCCGCAAAGATATGCGGATGCTTGCCAATAGTATGTTAGAGCGAATGGAAGCGGTGCAACCGTGGCTCATCGGCGTGGATCCGTTTAGCGATGGGGCGACCTCGTCGCGTCGGAACATTGGGCCGATGAAGCAAGCCTTGGCCCATCTGCGCAACGGCGGATGCCTGGGGATATTTCCCGCCGGCGAGGTCTCGTCGTTTTCGCCACAACACGGCACGATTCTTGACAAGCCATGGTCGAAACACGTTGCTGCCTTGGTTCGAAAAACCGGGGCCACCGTGGTGCCGATCTGTTTCACCGGATCTAACAGCTGGCTATTTCAAGTAGCGGGTTTGATGCATCCGCTGCTGCGCACGGCGCTGTTGCCGCACGAATTCCTGCGTTGCCAAGGCAAGGAGATCACTCTGCGGATAGGCAAGCCCATGCCTGCCTCCACTTGGTCCACGAATCAGGACGACCAATGTGTGGTGGATGCCATGCGGCTGCGTGTGGACCTGCTAGGGGACAAGCGCCGGGCACCTCGCAGCCCACAGAGGATGCCTAACCTGCTGCCACGGTCTTGGCGCAAACCCACTTCGGCTCCTGAGCCCGTGGCACCGGCGGGCGATTCGGCGTTGCTTGCCAGTGAGATTGCCACCTTGCCGGGAGACGGCTTGCTCGCCGCCCACGGGGACCTGGAAGTGTGGATCGCCGGGGCAGACGCCATCCCTAACATTCTAGACGAAATCGGCCGCCTGCGCGAACTAGCGTTTCGTGATGTTGGCGAAGGCACCGGACGGGCCCGCGACCTGGATGCGTTCGACACCCACTACCGGCACCTGTTCCTATGGAATACGGCCACCCGGGAGATTGCCGGGGCGTACCGCATGGGATTGAGCGACGAATTGTTAGCCCGCAATGGCCGCGACGGGTTCTACACTCACACGTTGTTCCGGTTTCACCCGTCATTTTTGCAGCAGCTTGGGCCGAGTCTTGAGCTCGGCCGGTCGTTTGTGACCGCTGCCTATCAGCGCAAGCCATATTCGCTCTTTTTGTTATGGAAGGGGATTGGGCATTTTGTTGCACGTCATCCGCGCTACCGCACGTTGTTTGGCCCGGTGAGCATCAGCAGTGACTATTCGATGGCATCGCGTTCCTTGATGGTGGAGTTTCTCCGCCAACATCATGGCGACGCGGCGATGGAAGAATTGGTTAGGCCCCGCAACCCGTTCCGCCCGGCATCCCGCTTGCGCCGCCAACATGCCCAAATCGCCGCTGGCTTGAAATCCATCGAAGAGGTCTCATCTCTCGTCGCAGGCATGGAGCAGGACGGCAAGGGATTGCCTGTGCTCTTGCGCCAATACGTGGCTCTCAATGCCGTGCTGCTCAAATTCAATGTGGACCGGCAGTTCTGCAATGCGCTTGACGGACTGGTGGTGGTGGATTTGCGGGCGGCCGATCCACGCATGATGACCCGCTACATGGGAGCGGCTGGCTGGCAGGAATTTTGCCAGATGTATCCTGCCCCTGTGCGAAAATCCAAAGGTAACCCGGCACTTGTGGATTGATGCGCCTGAGCTTCGTCACTGATACTTTTCCGCCGGACGTCAATGGTGTGGCTAACACGCTGCGGTGCCTCCAAAACGTCCTGCGCCAGCGGGGGCATGTGGTGGAAACCATCGTCCCCGGCGACCTGCTAGATGTGGCACTGATCCATGGCAGCATCGCCTCGGAAGATTCCTCCGCCAGGCTGCGCCTCGCCGCCCTGCCGCTGCCCGGATACAAGGGCTTGCGCATCGGCCTGCCAGCTCGCGGCACGCTGGCCAAGCACTGGAGCCCCCGGCCCCCGGACGTGGTTTATGTGGCCACCGAAAGCTTGTTAGGAAGCTCCGCCATTGATGCTGCCGGCGACGTCGGCTGCTGTGTCGTAACCGGTTACCACACCAACTTCGACCAATTCCTTCGCGACTATCATCTCCCGATGTTAGAGGATGTGGCAAACGCCTATCTGCGCAGGCTGCACAACCGCAGTAGAGCGACTTTCGCGCCGTCGCCGGATGTCATGAATCGTCTGCGGGGCTTGGGGTTCACCAATCTTAGGATGTTAGGGCGAGGCGTCGATGCCGTTCAATTTGATCCTGCCAAGCGCAGCGAGCGTCTGCGTGCCAGCTGGGGGGCTGGCGAGCAAGACACAGTCGCGCTTTACGTCGGTCGCTTGGCGCCGGAGAAGAACCTGCCGCTGGCAATGAGAGCGTTTGAGGCAATGGCTCGACATGAGGCTTCCGAAGGCCGCAATTTGCGGGTGGTTTTGGTAGGAGATGGGCCGCTACACGCTGAGTTGCGGGCCGATGCTGGCCACTGGCACTTTGCCGGGACGCGGACCGGCGAGGAATTGGCCGTGCATTTCGCCTCAGCGGATATCTTTATTTTTCCCAGCCTCACAGAAACCTTTGGCAACGTCGTCATCGAAGCCATGGCCAGCGGCCTCGTCACCATCGCCTACGACTACGCCGCTGCCGCAGTCCACCTGCAACATCAGGTCAACGGCTTGAGTGCCGCAATGGCGGATGAGACAGGATTCCTTGGCGCGTGCATCGCCGCGCTGGATCGCAGCCGCTGGCCCGATTGGCGGCATGAGGCGCGCCTCACAGCATCCCGCCTCACATGGTCCGAAGTGGTCTTCAACTTCGAAAAGGATCTGAGCGACCTCCTCTCGTGACAATTTTGCCCTCATGCAAGGCTGCGCCTGCCGACGGGCACCACCAATTCGCTAACCAAGACACCATAGAATGGCGCTTTATCGACGCCATCGGGCCATTCTTCCGTGGCATCGATCGCGGCCGAATCAACTGGTCCAAGATATTGTTGTGCGGATCCTTAACTCGGATCCTTGTATAAGATGTAGATCGTCTGCAGGCGGGGGCCACCCCAAGCGAACAAGCTGAAGGCTGGCATCAGCCCTAGCAACTGGTGGCTCTCTTGGTGGATCAGGCGGAATCCAGCAGTCTTGATGCTCTCGGCGGAGATATTGCGCAAGGCCGGACCGGTTTCCGCATCCCAGCAGATGAGAGTGCGCGGCGGCAACGCCTTCAGGGTTGCCATGGCACCGGCGGGGTCACTTGCGTAAAGCGCCGGTTCTTCCCATGGATCTCGGTCCCAGGCGATGTTCATTGCCGCCTGGCTCCACAGGAATCTATCCACCGGCAGGCCGGATTGATTGAGGTCGAACCAAGCCTTCGCGGATTGCACGGCGCGGGCATCACGGTTCCATGAGGAGCCATCGACAAACCAGAAGTTCGCAATGAATGAGACACTCACCGCAGCTGCCCATGTCCGGCGATTGCACACATGCGGCCAACGGGCGCTAAATTGGTTCCAACCCACGCATCCTGCAATTGCGAGGCAGGGGGCGAAAGCGGAGAAATACCTCGCATAGCCAGCCGAGCCAAACAGCCCGAACACCCTCATCACGCTGTGCATCGCAAAGGTGAACAGGAATAGTGCTGCAATAAGCCGCAGCCCTGGAGAACGTGCGAGAATCCATAATCCTACCGCCACCGGCACCATCAGCAAGGGCCCGGCGATTTCCGGAAAGCGTGACAAGTATTGCCAAATGGGGCCCTTGCCGTAGGCTGCCCCGCCAGCCGACCAATCCGGCGGCCAATTGTGAATGATATAGAGTGGGTCGCCACTGATGATCCACGCTGCGAGCACCCAGCTAACCAATCCAACCGCGAGCAACAGGCTGCACATTCCTCGCTTTATGAATGACTTGGCCAAGGCAGGGCTGCCGAGCATCATCAAACCCCATACCACGGCTACGAAGGCACCTTCCGGCCTCGCACCAATCAACAAAGACGCCAGCACCGCGCCGAGCCACAGCCGCCCGGAAAAATGTGCTAGCAGGGCGGCAGACAAGACCGTTGCAAACAACGGCTCGGTCATCGTGTCGCCCCACATCAAAAACAGGGCGGGTTGCAAGAGGTAGAAGGGAATGCAGCGCCAGCTGTCTGCCAGCCCGATGCGCCGAGCTATAAGCCAAGTCATTGCCGCCCCGGCGGTGGATATCAATACTGCCCAGCACCGCGATACCTCATACCCACCTAAAGCTGGCACAGCATGCACCAAACTAAATAATGGCCGCTGCCAAACACTGATAAACAACTCCGGATGCTGCCAGGACCAACGCGCAAATATAAAATGATACCCGCCATCCTGCTGGTAGCTGTCGGGATAGATCATCACCAGCGCAAGTCCACACGCCAGACAAGCCACTAGCCACAGCAGCGCCGCAAATCGGTAGTCGGTCGATTCGCCTGAAGGTCGGGACGAGAGCCCAGCACACGATGGCTCCGGCACACGCCAAGAAGGCAAGCTTAGGCTATTTTCCAGGATTTCGGCTTCTGGGGTCTGGATGCTCATGCGCTCGGTACCCTAGGAAGCACTCCACAGCCCACTCAAGAATCACTTTGTAGCGATATTGTCACAATATCGAAATTGCAGACGCCATGACCGCTCAGAAGCATCCCGAGGAAGTGGTGAAAATCCTCCAGGCCGGCATGGCCAACCCTCCAATTCCGCTATGACATCCGTCGCTTCACCGCTCCTGCCACCGCCAACGAATGTTACCGTCAATCCCACGCCGTGTTCCGGCACCCTCAGCCTCAACAACCTTGGCTCACTGGTGCTGGACATCAACGGCCCCACCTTGATGCCACATTCGTCCGCGAGAACAGCAGTGTTAGAACTCAGTGTTCGACCTCGTATTCGACAACGGCGCGAGCAAGTCGGATTCCCGGAGTTTCAAAAAGAATCGCACACGAAGGCACGAAGCCACGAACAATCATCAATCGGCAATCGTTCGACTGAGCTCACGCCGAAGTCAGCCAGTCACGTCTCCCGTTCAGGGACTTGACTCATTCACCACAAATTCTGGTTTTCAAGGGCCCTAGGGCGGGCTGGCCCAAGCGCTTTTGGCCCAAGCGTCCATGGCACCATAATTGTCCTGCCAAGTGGTGTACATCGCGCCTTGGATGCCTGGCAGCTGCTTGGTGTTGTGGCGCCATGCGGCAATCTGTGAGCCATCTTCGTCGCTATCGTAGTAGCCGGAAAGAATCTGTTTGAGGCCCAGATCAGCGAAGAATTGGCAATTTTTGCCCTGCAATGAGCCATACCAGTTGACGATACCCACATCCTTGTCCAAGCCTTTCCACGAACCCTTGAGCGAACCATTCACCGCGTAGAAGTGATCCACCGCGTTATGCATCGGGTCAAACATATCATTCCAAACCCAGATCCCGGCATCCGGCCGGATATCACGAATGATTTGGGCCGCCCGATGCACATTCCCAGCCAATAACTCGCCGGGCGTCAGGTGCTTGCTTTGGCACAGCGCACACTGGTTGACCACCCGCAACTCGTCGTGCGACATCAGAAATGCCGCCGGATGCACCAACTCATTGATACGCTTTAAATCCGCCTCCCACTCAGTGAAAATTTTTGGTTCACTGAGGCAACTTGTGACCCGATCTTCGTACACAATGATGGGATGGTAGTAACTGACCCGCAACCGCTCCCCATTCTTGATGCGGGTGTTAGGTGCCAGCTTGATAGATGGCTGTTCGTGATAGGCCCGCCACGGATGCAACTGCGGATCGACGATCCTGACGAAATCCCGGCCTTCCTCGTAGGCCGTGCCATTTTCGCCACGGAGAGCGACCGGGCAGCCGGGTCGGCGGAGCACGTTGACGAGGCCGATTTCTTCGACGCTGAGATCGTCCCACCACATTTTCCCGTTTTTGCCGTTCCAAGATCCGAGATAGAGGTTGGCAGTGCTGCATTCCATGCTGTTAAAAACGATATCGTAATGTTTCCAATCCTGTGTTAGATCGACGTGAACGGTTTGGAAACTCAGTGAGCTCGATCCATCGGTCTTGAGAACCTTCACCTCGGCATCGGCTGGCGCGAGGTCTTGCGACTTCAGCCAGAATGAGACGCGATACTGGCGCCATGGCTGCAGCTTGATTGGCTGCATGATGCGGCAGTGAAGCGCCGGATTCTTGCCAATATTCTCCATGCGCAGCGAAGCCACACCCCCATGCTTGACCTCCCGATCCACAAACGTCGTCACCCCCTCGTCGTCTTGGAATGCCCAATTTTTGAAATGGTTACCTACAAACTCCTCGAAATCAGCGTTCACCACCCGTGTTGGGTTGTCCGCAACCAAAGTGGCCTTGCCGCCCTGCACCACGAACAGCGCATCCTTCACCGCCAAGCCCTCGACGCAGTTGTGATCGTGGCTGCCGCCCATGACAATGGCGATGAGGTCCAGCCCGTTCAGTTTGGCGGCCTGGCACAATTCCGCCGCTTTTGATTCCGCCAGATCACATCCGAACGCCACCCCGTTGTAGCCAGCGGCCTTGGCGCGGGCAAAGCGCTCGATCACCCGGTCCACTTCCTTCGGATCCTTCATATCACGCCAGATGAACAGCCAGTGTTTCTGCAACAGCCCGGGGGCACGAGCCTGCGCCACCGGCCCGGCTGGCGGCGAGGCCGCATCCACACCGCAGGGCATCAGCGCCATCCAAATGATCAGGGCCATGACCTTTGTCAGAACATTTCCACGTGTCATTTCATTTACCTTTCATCGGTCGTTGGTTGTTTCACTCGCGGCCCGGCAGAGGCATCGGTGATTTTTCGGTTTCGTTAGCAGGCACCGGTGCGGGCTCCTTCAGCTGCCCGCTGGGCAACAGCATCAGGCAAAGATAGACGATGACGGTGGCAGGGATGGCCCCCAGCGCCAGCCCGACCGGTGAAATGCCATATTTAAAAAACCGTGCCAGCAGGCTTTGGCCCGCAGGATTGGGTGCATTGGCAATCACCGTCAATCCACCACCCACCACCGCGCCCGCCACCACCGCGTACTTGGCCGAGGCGGAGATCTCCCCAGCCTGCGCCGCGAGATAGGTGATGGCCGCGTTATCATTGAATGCCGTCAGCAAGCTCGCTCCTAACATCAACGCCCGTTCGCGCAGATTCATGATGATCGGTTCGATCCACCAGCCCTGGCAGCCCCCGTGAATCACCAATCCCGCTAGAAAGAAACCGACCAAAATCGGGCTGCGCAAGGCCACCGCATTTTGGTGATGGCGGGTAGCTGTCACGAAGGCGATGAAGAACAAAAATCCGCCAACAAACAACACCGGATAGTGTGCGGCATAGACGGTCCAAGCAAGAAACCCCAGGTGCACCCCCGTGACCCAAAGCGGAACCGGCGTTTCTCGTTGCGCCCAAGGCGGGACCGGCGCGCTGCCACCGGCAACGAGCGGCAGCGCCGCCCCGAGCTGGCGCAATTCCCTGCGGAAAAACAGGAAATAACACAAGCTCGACAAGCCAACCCCGACCAAGGCTTTCCAACCAAAATGCAGCAACATGTAGGGGGTGTCCCAGCCCCATCTGCCGGCCACCATCAGCACCGGCGGCGCAGCGAAACTGGTGAGCGTGCCGCCAACCGATATGTTCACAAACAATAACCCAAGCGTGGCATACGCCAGCCGCGGCGACGGCTTGAGCGGAAAAAACCGCTTCGCCAGCAGCAGCGCCGCTATGGTCATGGCCGCCGGCTCGGTGATGAACGATCCGAGCACGGGTGCCAGGGTCAACACGCTCAACCACCAGGCAACGGGTCGGCCCCGGCCCAGCCCCGCAGCTAACGCCAGCACCTGCTCGGCCGCCCGCAACACCGGGCGGCTGGCAGCTAGCGCCATGATGACCACCACAAACATCGGTTCGGTGAACCGACAATCCTCGCTGAGGTAATTTTTGAAATCGAGCCAGCTATAATAGTGGGTGGCGGCCGCAGCCAATACGATGACCCACAACCCGAACACCACCTCCACCTCGCCCAAAAAGTGCATCAGCGTGGCGAAAAACGACACTTCCTCGATGTGCTCCGGCGGCGGCCCGTCCACTGGCTCGCGGCGTTGCAACTCCGCTCGGTGGCGCTGCTCAAACTGCTGCGCCAGCCGGCTGAAAATGCCGCAGGCAAACGTGTGAAGGATCGCCAGCAGGAAAATTCCACTGGCCACCAGATTGAATGGAGCCACCACCACCCGCGCCTTGAGTGCCTCCAACAATCCGCCGTCCACCGGCTCATACGTCTGCAATGGCTTGGGAAACGCCGCGTGTGGCAGCGCATGGCCAGTGTCCGTCTGATAGACCGGATCAGGTTCGCTGCCGCCCATCACCTGGTGGCAAAACAGCAACAGCAAAACAGCTACAATGGCAAATAGTGAACGCGGCATGGAGGGGTTGATGGGCCATTTTTAAGCCACATCCCAGCCCCTGGCAAGGTTCGGTTTCCATCGCACAGCCATGGTTCCGATGAAAACCATAACGGATGCCCCCAATTCATGGAGGCATCCAATCTCAAAAAATCCCGAGTGCAGGCTCAACCCGCCTGCTTCAGGCCTCCGCAGTTTCCTCGTTGGCAACCTCCTCGGCAGCAACCTCCTCAACAGCGGTCTCCTCAACAGCGGTCTCAAGGCCGGTATCAAGCGCCACTTCAGCTTCCGTCGCCTTGGTCACTTTCTTGGCGACTTTCTTGGCTGGAGCCTTTTTCGCAACCTTCTTGGCGGCGGACTTCTTCGCGGAGGCAGACTTGGCGTCAGTGGATTTGCTTGAAACCGCCTTGTGTTTCGCGGTTCCGCCAAGCTTCGCCTGCTCGTGCTTGCGCTTCAAATAATCCGCACGTCGACGGCGTTTGATGATTTTATTCGATTGTTGGCCCATGGTTGGTGACCACCGGGGTACTCGCAAATCCCGCGACGGGCAAGCGCAAAACGTAAAAGAGTTTGCCAAAGGCTGCTTTCGCATTCGACAAGGCCCCTCGCCCTGTCCCAAATTCCGGTCCCATGGCAGGCCTCATCATCGCACCCCGCGCACGTATTTTCCACGGTCACGAGTGGATTTACTCCACCGAGATCAAGAAAACCTTTGGCGACCCTCAACCCGGCGACGTCATCACCCTCAAGGATTTTCGCGACCGCCCGCTCGGCTCCGCCATCTACAATCCACAGTCACAGATTGTCGCCCGCCGCTTCTCACGCCGCCGCCAAGACCTCGATTTGGACTTTTTTACCCGCCGAATCCGCCAAGCCATCGAACACCGCCGCCGCTGCGGCCTTGATGAATCCCTCTGCCGCCTCGTCTGGAGCGAATCCGATGGCTTGCCCGGCCTGGTCATCGACCGCTACGGCCCCCACATCACCGTCCAAACGCTCACCCTCGCCATGGACCTCCGCCGCGAACTCATCCGCGACGCCCTCGTCACCCTGCTCGCCCCCTCCTCCATCGTCCTGCGCAATGATTCCCCGTTCCGCAAGGCCGAGGGCATGGAACCCGGCATCGAAATGCTCTACCGCGAAAACCCCGGCCCCTTCGTCGTCCGATCTAACGACCTCGATTTCGAAATCGACCTCTACGACGGCCAAAAAACGGGCCTTTACCTCGACCAACTCCAGTCCCACGCCGATGTCGCCCGCCTCGCCAAAGGCAAGCGCGTGCTCGATTGCTTCACCAATCAGGGCGGCTTCGCCCTCGCCTGCGCCAAGGCCGGTGCCGCCAAGGTCACCGCCGTGGACGTCTCCGCCAGCGCCTGCGAGGCTGCCCGCCACAACGCCAGTCTCAACGGCCTGGAAATCGAGGTACTGGAACACAATGTCTTTGATTTTCTCAAGCACGCCAAGCCGGACTACGACCTCATCATCCTGGATCCGCCCAGCTTCACGCGCAACAAAAAGACCCTCATGGACGCCATGCGCGGCTACAAGGAAATCCACCTGCGCTCGCTCAAATTGCTAGATAAGGGCGGCATCCTCTCCACCTTCTGTTGCTCCCATCACGCATCCCGCGAATTGTTCCTCGAAAACCTCGTGGACGCCTCAGTCGATGCTAAAAAATCCCTCCGCCTCATCTCAGAGCACTCCCAGCGCGCCGATCACCCGGTCCTGATCTCCATCCCCGAGACCAGCTACTTGAAAGGCTTCACCGTCGAGGTCATCGCTGCAAGGTAGCCGCAACATCCGATGCGCAGCAACATCGCCGCATTGCGATGATTCGTCGCGAACCACCCCTCCAAACACAACCGTAACTTGACGCGTATGCAACGGGGCGCTCCCCTGTTCTCCTATTCCGCCCCATGCTTCCTGTTTTTGAAATTGCCGATGCCCTGCGTGCCGCCGTCCGTGGCGACTTCCGCCCGCGGGTATTGCTCAAGGCACCTACCGGGTCGGGCAAAAGCACCTCGGTCCCCGGCATGCTGCTCGACGCGGGCCTCAGGGGCCGCATCCTCGTCGTCGAACCGCGACGGATGGCGGCGCGGCTGCTGGCTGGCTGGGTCGCCAAACAACGTGGCTCACCACTCGGCCAGGACGTGGGCTACGCAGTGCGTTTCGACAGCCGTTACCGCGACGAAACGCGCATCATCTATCTGACCGACGGGGTGTTCCAGCGCTGGCTGCAGGACGATCCGCAATTGCGCGGGGTGGGCGCGGTGGTGTTTGATGAATTTCACGAACGGCGGCTGGCTGTGGACATGGCTCTCGCCCGTTGCCTGAACCTGCAGGACGGCCCGAGGCCCGAGCTGCGGGTGGTGGTCATGTCGGCCACTCTGGAAACCGCCGGGCTGGCGGAGTTTCTAACACCGGTTTGCGCACTGGAAGCCGGTGGTCGCGTCCATCCGGTGGAAATCCTTTACCGCCCGGAGCGCCCAACCACCGACGATCGGCGGGGCGGTCCGCCGAGGGAAGTGCCCGTTTGGGAGCGCATGGCCGGGGTTTGCCGGGAGGCGATGGGGCTCGATGATGTGGGTGATATTTTGATGTTTCTCCCTGGCACCCATGAGATTCGGAGGACCATCGAATTGTTGGAAAATGGCTCCGCTGCCCGCGGGTGGGACGTCTATCCGTTGCACAGCACCTTGCCGCCGGCCGCCCAGGAGGCGGCGATCACGCCCGGTCCGCGGCCAAAGATCATTGTGGCCACCAACGTCGCGGAAACCTCGATCACCATCGAAGGCGTGCGCACCGTGATCGATTCCGGCCTAGCCCGCATCGCCGCCTTCGAGCCACGGCGCGGCATCAACACACTGCTCATCAAAAAAATCTCGCGGGCAGCCGCCGAGCAGCGTGCCGGGCGTGCCGGGCGCACCGCACCCGGCCGCTGCTTCCGTCTGTGGAGCCAACCTGAACAAGCGCGCCGCGCCGAGTTTGAGGCCCCGGAAATCCATCGAGTCGATCTATCAGAATCGGCACTCCTGCTCAAAACTGCCGGAGTGCAGGATTTGCGGGGGTTCCGCTGGCTCGATGCGCCCGCAGAGGCGGCGCTGGCCCGCGCCGAACACCTGCTCCACGACCTCGGCGCGCTCGACGCGGCGGGTGAGCCCACCGGCGAAGGCCGCCAAATGGCCGCACTGCCGCTCGAGCCGCGATTTTCGCGATTGATGCTCGCCGGGCACGAGCACGGTTGTGTGAGTGAGACGGCCTTCATTGCCGCCGCGGTGCAGGGCGAAGGAATATTCTCGGGCAAACCCGGCAGCGCCGGACGCAAGGATTTCCTCTATCCGGAGGACGGCTCCGACTTTGCCGGCGAGTGGCGCGCCTTTGATTCCGCCCAAGCCGTCAACTTCGATGCCTCCCGTTGCGCCCCGCTGGGGATCCTCGCCCGCGGCGCACGGGAAACTGCTCAAGGGTTCGAGCGCCTCCTCGCCCTCGCCAAACGCTTCGGCTGGCACTGCCACCCCATCGACTTTCACGCCCACCGAGAAAACGTCGGCAAGGCCATGCTCGCCGCCTTCAGCGACCACCTCGCCATCCGCTCCAGCCAAAGCACGCTCGCCTGCCGCTTGGTGGGCAACCGCCGCGGCAAACTCGACGACGAGTCGTGTGTTAGAAACGCCCCGGCCTTCGTCGCCGCCGAAATCACTGAGGTGGAGGCCCGCGAGGTCATCGTCCACCTGCGCCGCGCCACCGGCATCGATCCCGCCTGGCTCGCCGAGTTGTTTCCGGCTGACCTAACGATAACAAACGGGGCTGCCTACGATGAGCCACGCAAGCGGGTGGTGGCCCGCAAGGAGACGCGGTTCCGCGATCTGGTCATCGAGGCGAAGGAGAGTGATCACGGCGTCAACCTGGATCAAGCGGCTGAATTGCTCGCCGCCCGCGTCCTCTCCGGCGAACTCACCCTCAAAAATTGGGACCACGCAGTCGAGCAATGGACCGCCCGCTTGGCCTCATTGGGCCGCTGGATGCCCGAACTCGCCATGCCCGGATGGTCGGATGACGACCGCTGCGCCGCAATCGCCCAAATTTGCCACGGATCTATCAGCTACAAGGAAATCAAGGAGGCCAACGTCTGGAGGGTCCTGCGCGAATGGCTCAGCGCGGCCCAGCGTGCGGCGCTGGATGCCTATTGCCCCGAGCGCATCACTCTGCCTAACGGCCAAACCGCGAAAATCACCTATGCCGATGGCGCGGATCCGTTCATTGCCATCCGCGTCTCTCACTTATTTGGCATTTGGAGCACGCCGACCATCGCCAACGGGCGGGTCCCGTTGCTGGTGCACATTCTAACACCCGGCCAGAAACCCTGGCAGATGACCAAAGACCTCAACGGTTTCTGGCAAAGCGGCTATGCCCAGATGAAGAAGGAAGTCGCCGGCCGCTACCCGCGCCACCCCTGGCCCGACGATCCGAAAGCATGGCTGAAGGAGAAGACACAAGACCACAAGACCCAAGACTCAAGATGAATCTAGAGACCCGTTATGGCTCATTGGTTCTCAGAAATTGGCAAAGTCCATCTGTGATCATCGATTCCTGTTCTTCGCTTTTCTTGGGTCTTGTCGTCTCCCCACTAACTTCCAGAACTCAGTGTTCGACCTCAAAAGCGCCACGAGGTCGAGCAAGCTCAATTCCGTGAAATGCGAGGACTGACCCCATCGGCCGATGGGGTCAGTCCTCCTGAGTAAGTCGCTGTAATCCGTTGATTATCAATGCTTGAAATTTGAGGCTTTTCACAATTTTTCAGATGAGTCATGCGGCGACTTACTCTCCAACTCTAT
>CAIQXC010000855.1 GCA_903875675.1 Akkermansiaceae bacterium | reverse complement strand
TATTGTTTCTCCGTTGGGTCAAGATGATAGATTTGGCCTACGATGGCAAGCACCGTATCCACGTCATTACTAACGGCGGCAGATCTGAGTGCTTGTTGGTTGTCGATGGAGACATCCCGCCAATGCGGCAGACGGATGCGGCGGAGGTATTGGGCTTGGAACCGGAGGCAACCGCCGTGCATCTTGGTCGAATAGGCACGCACGAAGAGGTGTGCAATACCGGCCCGCAGCACTGCTTGCAGCGCTGGAAGAGGCCATTCTTTAGCCACGATGAAGTAGAGATTGTGATGGGGATAGAGTAGCCCATCTTCGAGGACAATGTGGGCCGAGCCTTTGATATCAGGAATGAGCAGTTTTGGCGTGCGGGCCAATGAGGGAGTGATCCTATCAATCGTGCGATACCACGAGCCATTTCCGCGCTGGGCACAGTGACGGGCCTTCAATTGGGCTGCATGCTTTTCCATGTAAGCGGCGAAGAGTGGGTAACGGGCGAAGTCGGCAAGCGAGCCATCTTCTTCGAACGGGTTCACCACGCCGAGACCATGCCAATGAACGGCACCATTGAGAAGGTCACGGGTCATGACCAGTGGCAGCTTGCGCTCATCTTCCACTGCTAGATCAGCCATTGGGCCGATGACATCATTGAAAATACTGACTAGCATAAAATTCGGTTCGTTTATTTTCCGTTCCAGCGGAAGGCATCGCCCTTGGCAGGGGTGGCGTCGCGGACGCGGTCCTGATAGCGCACTCGCAACGGATTGCCGGATTGGGAGTGAATGACTGCGCTGGTGAGTTGGCCATCCTTCCACTCCAAATCCACGCTGAAGCCGCCGCGAGCACGCAGTCCGCTGACTGAGCCGGTGGCCCATTCCTTGGGCAGCGCGGGTAGCAGATGCACTTCGCCGGCGTGGGATTGCAGCAGCATCTCGGCGATGGCCGCTGTGGCACCGTGGACACCGTCCACCTGCGCCGCTCGGAAGCATTTGGAAAACAGGTTGGGCGTGGTTTGTAGGGCGATTTGGTTAGATAAGCATTTGAGCGCGTGTTCACCATCGTAGAGGCGTGCCCAACAGGCGGCTTTCCAAGCCATGCCGAAGCCTGTGCCGACGTCGCCGCGGACGTTGAGGGCGGCCTTGGCGGCTTGGGCAAGTTCGGGGGTGGATGCGGGGGTGATTTGGTTGCTAGGATATAAGCCGTAGAGGTGGGAGATATGCCTGTGTTGGCTTTCCAGCACACCCCAATCTTGCAACCACTCCTGAAGTTGGCCGCTTTTGCCAACCTGCATCGGGGCCATGCGAGCCCGGGCCGCCGCCACTTTCTTGCCGAACTCCTCGTCCACGGCCAGGATTCTGCAACTCTCACTGCAGGCGGTGAACAGGTCCTTGACGATCCCCAAATCGATCGTCGAGCCCGCGCAAATGGTGGTGCCGGGCACGTCGTAGCCCATGCCTTCAACGATGTGTGGGCCGTTGCCGGGACTGGCCGGGAAGTTTTCGGGCGAGGTGGATGGGCAGGTGACCAGCCATTTGTGCCTGGGTTCCTCGACCAGGGTATCGAGGAAAAATTGCGAGGCACCTTTGAGCAGGGGCTGGATTTGGCGCAGATAGTCTTTGTCGCCACTGAACAGATAGTGCTCCCACAGGTGGGTGCACAGCCAGGCTCCGCCGACCGAGAAAGTTCCCCAGGTGGCTCCATCCATGGGGGCGGCGGCGCGCCACTGGTCGGTGTTCTGATGGAAAACCCAACCGTTGGCACCGTAGTGGACCGCGGCGATTTTTGCCCCGGTTTCTGACAAATCGGTGACCATCCGGAGCAAGGGCTCGGTGCAATCCTGCAGGCCGGTGGTTTCCGCCGGCCAGTAATTCATCTCGGTGTTGATGTTGGTGGTGAACTTGCTTTCCCACGACGGATTCATATCCTCGTTCCAAATCCCTTGCAGATTCGCCGGTTGGCAACCGGGGCGGCTGCTGCCTAGCAAAAGATAGCGACCGTACTGGAACATCAGCGCCGCCAGTTGCGGGTCGTTCGCCGGAATGTGGTCGGTGAGCCGCTGGTCCGTCGGCAGCGCAGAGGCCACCGTCTCTGGCAAATTCAGTTTGACCGACCCGAAGCATTTTTCGTGGTCGGCGACGTGCGCGGATCGCAGCGTTTCAAATGGCGTGTTGTTGACCTGGGCGAGGTAGTCGCGGACCCTCGCCGCAGGGTCGCCGCTAACGTCATTGTAGCGCTTGAAGTTGGT
>CAIQXC010000854.1 GCA_903875675.1 Akkermansiaceae bacterium | reverse complement strand
GGTGGCAGCAGCTGCGGCAACTCCCGCATCGCTATCGCCGAGCAGGCCCGTGAGAGGGACCAGCGAGGATGCCTCGCCGCGTGCACCCAGCGAGCCAATCACACCGATCTTGACCTTCGGCGTGCCCTTGGAAAGGGCATCGGTGAGGGCTTTGGCAGCCTCGGGACCAGGGATGCGTTCCAGAGCGTAACGTGCCATGTGGGAGAGTTTTTCGTCTCCTAACAGGGGTTCCAGTGCCGGTACTGCGGCGGCGGTGCCGATGGTCTTGAGGGCGCGGCAAACCACGTCCTTGGCAGCTCGGGGAGAATCGGCCTTGAGCGCCGCGATGAGGCGGGTTTCGAGTTCCTTGCGGGCGGCGGCATCGGTGTGGGTAGCGACGATGGCATCTTCGATGGGCTTGACGATGTTGGGCTCCATGCCCCAGTCGTAGGTTTTCAAGGCGTCAAAGGCTTTATCTAACTGTTCTGACATAATAAGTGATCTTTCTTGGTAGAGATTTGGTTAATTGAAATGGATGGCGGGTGGATCACAGCTGCCAAGGTTCGCGGCGGGCACGATCGATGAAGCGGTTAGCCTCTTCGTCGCCGACGAAGAGTTGTTTGGCGGCGTCCCATTTGAGGGAACGGCCCAAGGTGTAGGCGATGATGCCGAGGTGGCAGACGGTGACGGTGTTGACGGCGAGTTCGATGTCGCGGAACGGCTTGCCGCGGGTTTTGATGCATTCGAGGAAATCGGCGCCGATGCCGCCCTTAGCTGCGTATTCCGGGACCTTTTTGGCTTCGCGTTTTTCACCTGGAGTGCCGTCAACTTGGTGTTGGCCCTTGCCCGGCTTGTTGAGAGTGAGTTCGACTCCGTTGGTATACTTGAAGGAAAGCCATCTTTTGTCGCCCTCGACGGTAAGGATCACGTCCGTTGGTTGCAGTTCGCGCACGTCCACGGCGAAGGTGGCACCACCGATGTGGTGGGCACCCCAGTCGGTCATGTTGCCGCCGGAATAATCGGAATAGGAGCGCCAGCTGCCACCTTCGCACGAGAAGTTGCCGTCGCAGCGGCTGTGGTTGTAGGGTGCCCAAGGGGCTGGCCCAAGCCACATTTCCCAGTCCATGTTATCGGGGCATTTTTCTTCCGGCAAGTTGCACGGTTTGGAGATGGTTCCCATTTCGACGTTGATCGCCTTGATCGGGCCGAGTTCGCCGCCCCAACATTTCTGGACGATGCCGCGGTAGTCTTCCAAGACGCGCTGGCTGCCACCGGAGACGACGCGTCCATAACGACGAGCGGCTTCGACGACGAGGGCGCCTTCGCGGAGGGTGCGGGTTTCGGGTTTTTGGCAGAAGACGTCCTTGCCGGCGCGGCAAGCTTCGATCATTTGGATGGCGTGCCAATGGTCAGGAGTGGCGATGTGGACGGCGTCGATATCCTCGCGGGCGAGCAACTCGCGGAAATCCACATAGGCTTTGCAGTCCTTGTTGCCATGTTTCCCGTCAACCTGGTTTTTGCGCTCGTCGCGGACGTTGCCGCGCACGTCGCAAACGGCCACGTACTGGACGAGCGGGTTGTTGAGGAAGTTGCCCATGTCGCCGCTGCCCATGTTGCCGAGGCCGATGCCCCCCATGACGATGCGGTTGCTAGGAGCTGGCGTCTCAGCATTGCCGAGGGCACTGGACGGGATGATGGTGGGAAATCCGAGGGCGGCGGTTGTTAGACCGGTCGCTTTAAGGAAATCACGGCGCGTTGCTTTCTTTTCGGTGATGGAGTGCATGATCGGAACCCATAACGCGGGCACATTTGTGGCTCTTTCAGCTTGCTTAAAAAAAACGGATCTATTTTCCTTGCCATCGTCGTTGACACGAGCGGAGCCCCCTTCGGCGCTCATGTCGCCGCCCTGCTAGAAATATTTTCATTCTTGAGGCTTGGCAATTTGCTGGCATCGTTCACAAAAGGGGCATGTTCAGCGCCAGCCAACTCACCACCGAGCAGAAAGCCGCCCTTGTCCAATGGGCGGGCGAGGGAGCCACCATGTCCGACCTGCAACGCCGTCTCAAGGAGGATTTCCAGCTTGGGATCACCTACATGGAGACGCGAATGCTCGTTCTTGACCTAGGTCTGGAGCTCCAGGAGACTCCTAAACCCGTGGAAATCAAGGCGACTCCCGCCACCCCGGTGCCCACCGGCGCGGTTTCCGTTACGATGGATCACCTCGCCTTGCCCGGTGCCTTGGTCAGCGGCCGGGTCACCTTCAGCGATGGCGAAACCGGCGTGTGGATGCTTGATCAAAGCGGCCGGCCGGGATTGGATCCAGACACGGCGGGATACCGGCCGACTCAGGAGGATATCCAAGCGTTTCAGCAGCAGTTGCGGGCCTTGATTCAAAAGAGCGGCCTTTAGCACTCGGTCCGCTAAACTCGCCCTTGCGCCGTGGGCAGGGCTGGCCTTTACTGCCGCCGCATGCATGAAGAAATCACATTGACGCGCGAAGTCACCGCCATCCAAATTCCGAGCGGTGACTCCGTTACCCTACCTCTGGGCACCCCGGTTTACATCACCCAACGGCTCGGCGGCACCTTTACCGTGGCCACTTCCCAAGGATTGGCACGCATCCCAGCGAGCGATGCAGACGCCCTCGGCATCGACCTCGAAGCGGAAAGCCGCAAGCGGGAAGCCGCCATCCGCATCAGCGACGCGCCCTTGGAAGACCAGGTGTGGGCGCAGCTCAAGAGCGTCTATGACCCGGAAATTCCAGTGGACATTGTCAATCTCGGTCTAGTTTACGACTGCCTGTTGGAAGAACTCGGCGGCAAAACCATCGCCTCAGTGAAAATGACGCTCACCGCGCCGGGTTGTGGCATGGGGCCGGTGATCGCCGCCGACGCCCAGTCGAAAATCATGATGATCGACGGGATTGACGACGCCCGGGTGGAACTCGTGTGGGATCCGGCATGGAATCAGGAAATGATCTCAGAAGAAGGCCGCATGAAGCTCGGCATGATCTGAAAACCCACACTATTTCCCCCATGTCTGGTCGATGAACGCAATGAGCGTCGGGATCGCTTGCTCCAATACCTCGGCCGCCTCTTCATACGCCGATCGCCCCATCCCTATCGGATCCGGTACATCCACTCCGGGCCCTTGACCGGAAATATCGGCAAATTCACACACCAAATAATATTTCTTCGCGTGCTGTGGAAACCGGCGCTCCAGCGCATCGATATGGCTTTGGGTCATCGCAAATACGTGGGTCGCCTCGTCCAACACGTCTGTGGAAACCGGTCGGCTGGCGAATTGCTCCAAGCGCAGACCGCGCTTTTTGAGCACTGCGGTGGTATCCCGGCTGGCGGGTTCGCCATGTGAGGCTGCCACTCCGGCGGAGCTGACGCGGTAATCGCCGCGTGCTTCGACGGCCTTGCGGAACAGTCCCTCGGCCAGCGGACTGCGGCAGGTGTTTCCTGTGCAAACAAAGAGCACATGTTTCGGCGATGACATCGCGGAGAGCTATGGACTTCCGCAGGCCGTTCGTCAAACCGGAATGCAGGCGTCCCGGCCAATCCGGTTCCGAAATGCTCAGCTACCGGATTGAGCCATAGGGTTTTGACGAAGCCTTGCCATGTAGGATTCTTTAGATAGTGATAAAAAAATCTAATTTAGGATCCACGGGCGATTCCTGCATACTGAGGCTCAGGTGATCGATATAGCGGTCCTCGAAGGCATCCTCGAGATTTAGCTCTATGACCTCTATGCGGTCGCGCAGCCCTTCCATGGACTCCAGCGCAGCACGATCCAACAGCGCCAGCAACGCCCCGGCCAGCGACGTGTTGCCCACCACCCGGACCTGCGCGGTGCAAAACCCCGGCAGCAGGCCCATGCCGATGGCGTTGGCAACGTCAATGTGCATGCCGAAGCCACCGGCCAGATAGATATGGCCAATATCACGGGCCGAAATACCGGTGACGTCCAGCAAGGTGTCGATGCCCGCGCCGATGGCCGCCTTGGCCTGCAGCAAATGGGCGATATCAATCTCACTGATGCGGGGGCCGGCACCGCCGGGATCGCCCGCCAAGCGGAATGCTAAGCCGTCAGCATCCTCGATGCGGTACTCATCTGGAATCTCTAACCAACGATTTCGATCAAATCGGCCGTTCGCTTGAAGCAAACCACAGGCACGCCCGCTGGCTAGAAAATCAACATAGGCCGAGCCACAAATCCCGGCATTGGCTGCGGCCGGCTGGCCACCGATGGCCCCGATTTCCACGGCAAAAGGTCCCAACTCCAAACGCACCGTTTCGATCGCTCCATTCTGAGCACGGGTGCCCGACGACAGACCGGACCCTTCGAATGCCGGACCCGCAGCGGTGGCACAGCCCACAAGGCGGCCCTCAACACACAACACCACCTCACCATTGGTGCCCATATCAACCAGCAAGCTTGGCGTTAGGTCATAAGTCATGCCGGTGGCATGCACCCCGGCAGTGATATCAGCGCCAACGTAGGCGGCCAGGCCCGGCAGCAATTGCAGGGGCATGGCCGGATCAAAGCCGCACTCGGCAAGCCCGATGTCGGCCGCTTCCAACAGTCGGCCCTCGAGAAAGCGTGCCTTGAAGGGCGCGACACCTAACGACGTGGGATCCTCGTCGGCCAGGATGTGGAACATGGTTGTATTGCCAGCCAACACACCACCCGCCAACCGTGACGGCTCGCGCCCGGCTCGCTCGCAAGCCTTGTGCATCAGCGGGCCTAGCGTTTCCTCCACCAGCGCACGGCGCATCGCCCGGCGGACCGTCGGCGAGGAACCCGCACCGATCCGCGTCAGCACGTTGTCGCCAAAACGAATCTGCGCGTTGAACCCCCCGGCCCGCGACAGAATGACCCCGCTTGCCAGATCAACTAACAAAACAACCACGGTGGTGGTGCCGATGTCCACAGCGAAACCGGTGTCTCGCCCGTCCTTTGGCGCAAACAGCGGTGCCAGACCGAAGGGCACATCAATGAGGAACGTCTCGCCCACCTGAGGAGGGGCACCGATGTGGGCACGCTCGGGAACTTCCAGCACCACGCGGCCACCTCGCGGCACATACACTTGGCACGAACGCAGCAACCCGCCGGCCACCACGGTGGCACCCGCCTCATCCAATAATTCCCCCTCGCGCAATTCCACCATGCAGCCGCGGCACCAACCGCGCTGGCCACAGCGCGTGTTGAGCGGAAAATCATGCAGCGCCAAAAGATCCGCCAGAGTGCTACCGTTCAGATCGGCGGGTATTTCCAAACATTGGCGTTTGTCCTCGGCTCCTCGTTCCCATACGATCAACTCAGCGTGGCTCATGGCTTGATTTTGATAGTCTCGGAGCGCATGATTGCGGCATCAGGCGAGTGGCCGAGTTGTTGGCCGGGCGGCACAATTTGATAGCGGGAGTCATCCCAAGGGCCCCAGATCAAGTCGTGCAACAAGGCGGGATCGCCCTGGATGAGCTCGAAGTTCCAGCCGAGTTGTTTGGCACAAGCGCGGGTATAATCCGCCTCTCTGGCGGCGCTGGCGGTGCCCAGATCGATGAAGGCCGCAGTATCGTAGCTGCGCCACATGTCCTGTTCGCTCTCGATGAGAAACTCGACGTCCTCCGGCTCAAAACGCTCTGACAAACTCTCCTTGAGAAACTCCACACGGTCGGGACCCGGCACCCGCCTCGCCAAATTCCAGCCCGGAGTGTAATAATAACATCCCGGGCAGGCCTCTTGGCGCCTCGCAAATTCCTCCTTGCTACCCAAAAATACCGCCCGGCAATCATGCGCCCGTGGAATAACCAACGGGTGGCGCATCGAGTGCAATCCCAC
Organism: Akkermansiaceae bacterium; assembly: GCA_903875675.1. Taxonomy (GTDB): domain Bacteria; phylum Verrucomicrobiota; class Verrucomicrobiia; order Verrucomicrobiales; family Akkermansiaceae; genus Luteolibacter. The sequence continues at coordinate 11,382 of CAIQXC010000854.1, read as the reverse complement.
CGTGCCCAAACCGCACAAGCCATAGACTAACACGATGGCGGCAATATCATCACGTGCGTCAACTTCACTCACTGCCTGTTGCAGGATGCCACGCATCACTTCAGGGCGGTCGTGCAGGGCTATCTCAAACACGCGCTGTTCGATAATGTGAGTGGCTCCCGGGGTTACCAGAGCGAGTTCCTCTTCAAATACATCACAAATGAATAAAGCAATGGGCGGCGGCGTTTTCATAAAATGAACTCAAGTGGTGGTTTACCCAATGGCTGCTGCGTCAAATCCGCCGAACGCGAACTCTCACGATATTGCTTCGGCGTCATGCCTCGCAGCGATTTAAACACGTGGGTTAGATAACTCTGATCGCAAAACCCACACTCCGCCGCTATCTCTGCCAGCGACTTGCTCGTCTGCAGCAACATGGCGCAGGCCGCCTGCACCCGAACCTCGCGCAACAACTCGACAAACGAGCAACCGGTGCGCTCCTTGAGCAATTCCGAGAGATGGCCGGGCGAAATTCCTACGTGCCGGGCCAACTCACCGCGGGTCAGCTCGCGTGCCATATGTTGGCGAAGAAAGTGCAACGAGGAGCTCACCAATACCGGCACGTCAAAACTTTGCTGCCGCTCCATCGCCGTGAAAAGCCGCTCTAAGGTCCCTCGAAGCCATGCCGCCAGCGCCTCATCGTCGTCAAGTTCGGCCAATTCCGCTAGATGCGAAAAACGCATGCCTAACAACTCCGTCTGAGATGCGCCGGCCTCCACTGCAGCACGCGAGATCATCACCACCAATTCCAGCAACAGGCCCTTGAGCAACTCATTGCGCTCCTCTCCAGCACTATAGATATGGACTAACAAGTGATTGATGATCCGCCGCGCCTCGCGGCGATCGCCGCGCTTGATAGCCGCCAGCAGCGCCGGCTCCTGATAGAGATAGAACTCACGGATCCGGTCAAACGGCCACGTGCCGTCCATGGTCATCGCCGGAAACTGGCTTTTCATAGGATCGCCCCCGGGGCGTAGGCGGCGGCGGCTGGACTGGCCGCCTCGAGGATTCTAACGTTTCTGGCAAATTCGGCGATTTGCGCTTGGGCGGCACCGGCTGCGTGTTCGCCGCCAGTGACGATAGCGGCCAGTGTCGTGCGGGAGAGACCGAGGCGGGAATCGGCCGCCAGCCGATCAATCAGATTGTTATGGGTGGCAGTGCCGTGGCGCAAGTCCTGCACGGTGGCGAGGGCGTGCTCCTTGATGGCGTGATGGGCGGTTTCGCGGCCGACGCCGGCTTTGACGGCCTCCATCATGATGGTGGTGGTCATCAGGAATGGCAGATAATGTTGGACTTCTGCGGCGATGAGGGCGGGCCAGGCGTCCATTTGATCGAGGATGGTGAGGAAGGTTTCGAGCAACCCGTCGGTGGCAAAAAACGCGTCGGGCAACATCACGCGGCGGACGACCGAGCAAGAGACATCGCCTTCATTCCACTGGTCACCGGCGAGGCCTGCGGCCATGGCCAAGAATCCTTTGAGGATGACGTGCAGGCCGTTGACGCGTTCGCACGAGCGGGAGTTCATTTTGTGGGGCATGGCGCTGGAGCCAGTTTGGCCTGGTGCAAACCCTTCGCTGGCCGTTTCGTGGCCGGCCATCAAGCGCAACGTCTTGCAAAACGACGAGGGCGCGGCCGCTAACTCGGTTAGAGCCGCAACCACCCGCAAATCCAGTGAGCGCGGATAGACCTGCCCAACATTCTTCCACACAGCAGGCAGGCCGAGGTGGGCCACCACCCGCTGTTCGAGGGCGGCAACTTTCTGCGCGTCGCCATCAAACAATGATAACTGATCCATCTGGGTGCCCACCGCGCCTTTCAAGCCGCGCACGGCGTAGCTTGCGATCACGCTATCAAGTGCGGCGAGCGAGCCTAGCAATTCCTCGCCGAACATGGCGACCCGTTTCCCGAGGGTCGTGGGTTGCGCCGCGACGTTATGGGTGCGGGCGGTGATGACCCAGTCGGACCAGGTTTCGGCGTGTTCGCGCATCCGGCGCAAGGCGGCCACCGACTTATCGCGGAGCACCAGCAACGAGCGGTAAACCTGCAACTGCTCGACATTTTCTGTGAGATCCCGCGAGGTAAGTCCCTTGTGAACCTGCTCGTGGCCTGCCAGATCGTTGAATTCCTCGATGCGCGCCTTCACGTCGTGGCGGGTGACCTTTTCCCTAGCCATGATCGAGGCGCTGTCCACCTGGTGTTTGACCCGCTCGTAGTCGGCAATTGCCGCCTGCGGCACGTCGAGGCCCAAGTCGCGTTGGGCCTTCATCACAGCGATCCAAAACTCACGTTCGAGGACGATGCGGCCCTCCGCAGACCAAATGTCTTGGATGGCAGGCGAGGCGTAGCGTTCGGCGAGGACGTTGGGAATCACGCCCGCAACCTAGGCGGCTGCCCCCGGCGTGACAAGCCAAAGTCTGCCGAAAGCGCCACTTGTTGGGAAGGGTGGATTGGCGACCGCTTACTTCGCTTGGGCGGCGGATTCGATCAGATCGGCGGCTGGCAAAACCACGTTGGCAGAGGTAGGCCCTTGGTCGCTGTCTTCGCCCTTGGCGCTGAAACGATTGATGCCGAAGCCGACGAATTTGCCCTCGCTATTGAAGATGGGCATGCCGAGACAAGGCGCGCCGACACGGGCAAACGTGCGTGGTTTGGTGATGATGGAGATGATTTCGCTGGTCATGACGACCGGCTCGCGGTTCAGATCCTTGCCTAGACGGCCGAGAATAATCGCGTCTTCCTGCATCGAAAACGGCGCCGAATTGGCAATATCCACCGGAGTGAAGGTCACCCCATCCGCCTTTTCCGGACGGATGAACGCCAGATCGAGGTCGGCGTCCTTGAAGGCCACCTTGGCAGGCGTCTCGGTGCCATCCGGCATGATGATTTTCACTTCCTTGGTGGTGCTCTTGGCGGAAATCTTGAGCGGACCTTTCTGGGTGTTGACCATGCGGCCATCGGCTGCGGCGGCCAGGTCGAGGGTGGAGAGGGGCACCACGATGAGACCGTCCTTGCTGATGATGCAGCCGCTGGTTTCAAGTTTTCGCTCCTCCTTTTTCGTTGGGAGATCCCCGGCGGTCATTTCAATTTCAACGGTGGCGCTGAGTTGCACCACTGAGTCCTTGTTGGACGCAACGAGGGCGAGGGCTTTTTCCTTGAGCGGGCCGGTGGAAGCACTGGCAAACGGGGCGGCGGCCAGAGCGACTAGAATCAATGGGCGGAGTTTCATGGGGCGGGGGGTATGGTTGATGGTGGTGTGTGTGTTAGGTGAACTTGCGAAAATGCCTACCAAGAAGGCTCCAGTTCGATGTAGCGGGTGTGGATGCCTCGCTTCACAAACAGAACGAAGGGACTGCGCTTGGATTTTTCAAGTTCCTCGAGTTGGCTCTTGAATGTTTTGATGGAATCGGTGGTCTTGCCATCGATCGACATGACGATGTCGCCATTGGCCAACCCGCCGAGGGCGGCCCAGCCGGACCCCTTCACCTCGGTGATAAGCACGCCTTGCAGATCGGCGGGCAGCTTTTCAGAGATGCGGTCGGATTTTGCGATGTCACGCGAGTTAAACTCTAGCGGCTTGCACTCGTGCGAATCCAGCTCGGTACTCGCTTCCGGGCTCGCTTCGAGGGCCAGCTTGAGGGTGAGTTCCTCCTTGCCGCGGCGGCCGGTGAGCGTCACCTCGGTGCCGATCTTGTATTGGCGGATCAGGGAGGTGAAGACATCCGAGTCTTCCGGACGCGAGGCGGCAATCACACTGCCGTCTAATTTCAAGATCAAATCCCCCACCTTCAGGCCGCATTTCTCGGCGTTGGATCCCGGATAGATCTGGGTCACACGCACGCCCTTGGCACCGGGGATGGCCAAGGCTTCGGCGAGGTCGGCGGAGATCACCTGGGTGTCGGTGCCTATCCAAGATTTGCGGGCGAGGCCGGGTTTGTCATTTTCGGGTTCCGGACCGATCTTCACCACCGCCAGATAACTGCGGCCGTTGTGCTCGTAGGCAACCAAGGTCGGCTCGGGCTTGGTCTTGCCCTCGGTGATTGTCGCAGTGACCCGCAGCAGGTCGGCCGTGTTAGTGATGGCTTGTCCGGCGACTTCCAGGATCAAGTCCCCGGGAGTGATCGCCGGTTTGGCATAGGCACCAGCCCCGCCCGGGCGGAGGCTTTGCACGACAGCGGCGCGGTTATCACCACGCAGCAACTCTCTGGCAGCCAGCTTGGTGAGGTCGCGGGCGGTGATACCCCACGAGAGAAGTTCCTTTTCGCGGGGTTCTGCAGGCTCGCGTTCCACCGTCGTCGTTTTCCAGGTCATGGCCGTGCCGTTGCGTGAGCCCTCCATCACCACTTCCGAACCGATTGGGGATTCCAGTAAAATGCGGTTGAACACCGGGATATCCTCCGGTGCCCGCGATGCCGCAATGGCGATCCCGTTGCAGCGCGATATCAGGTCACCAGCCTTGAATCCGGCAAGCGCCGACGGCGAATCGGCAATCACCCCGTTGACCAGCACCCCTTCGTTGGCGTGGATCGTCTTGAGCAACGGCTGCACTCCCAACCCGATCCAGCTGCGCCGCACACAGCCCTTGGCTATCAACTCTTCCGATACCTTGCCCGCCAGATTCGAGGGAATCGCCCCGCCGAGGCTGCCGATTCCCACTTCGTTGACGCCCACAATCTCGCCACTCAGATTCACCAGCGGACCTCCTGAGTTGCCTCCAAAAATCACCGCGTCATGTCCGATCCAGCGGACCAATTCCCCCACCGCCTCGCCGTCCAGGCGCATCGATCCACCCGGCGCAATCATCTCCGTGTTGGCTACGATCCCCTGCGTCACCGATTGCGACAAACCGGCCGGACTGCCCATCGCCAGCACCACGTCTCCCACCGCCAGCGCCGAACTGTCACCGAATTTTGCCACCGGCAACACCATGTTCGGGTCCCGCAGGTCCTTTTTATCAATTTTGAGCACCGCCAGGTCAGCCAACGGATCGGTGCCCACCAGCGTCGCACGCAACTCCTGACGATCCGCTAGATTCACCACAATGTGAGTCGCCCGTCCAGCCACATGATGATTGGTTAGAATATAGCCATCCGGATGAATGATTGTGCCGGAGCCGCTGGCACGTTGTTTTTGCATGCGGCCTCCGCCCCCTTCTTCCGAGACGACGTAAATGCGCACCAACGCCGGGTACACCGCCTTGACGGCCGCCTCCACCTGTGGATCGACTTTGGCCAACAGCGGCAGGGGACTGAGGGATGCCGCAACGGCGGCAATCAACGAAATCGGGCGAAATGAGGACATGAGTGGATAGGCGTGGATGGGCGTGATAGGCGTGAGAGAGAAAACCGCATGCAAACCGAGGCCGTCTCGCAGAATTGTCTGGGTTTTTCACAGGCAAGCTGAGTCCTAGGCAGCGTCAGACATCCCGACCCGAGGCGGGCCCTCCGCATCATGGCCCTGAACTCAGGGTTCGACCTCAAAAGCGCCACAGGGTCGAGTAAGGATTGTAGCGGCGTGTCTATGACCGCCGATGACCCTGAATCGACAATGAACCCGCCGCCTCGATAAGGCACTTCATTGGCACTTCGGCGGTCAGAGCCACGCCGCTACAAAAACACTTCATTGGCACATCGGCGGTCAGAGCCACGCCGCCAGGTCGCCGCTGAGGGCGCGTGGACTCCTCAGCAAGCGTGACTATTTGGCGTGCGGCGTGACATTCATGTCAGCTGATAGTGACCCCGAGTTTATCCCCGGCAGACAGATTTGCTGCGGTGCCCAGAGTGATCAGCAGGCGGGAACCCTCCGTGGCAGCAAACTTCGCTGCGAGCGGCTTGCCATTGAGCGTGACCTGCACCGCAGTGGCACCGGAGGCTGCTAGGGCGAGGGTGTTGACGCGCAGTTTCCCCCAACTCAGGGCGAGGTCGGCGGTCGTTTTGCCTTGGGCAATCTTCTGGCTGAAACTGCCCCATCCTTCGGCGCTTGTGAAGGCGCATTTAAAGTCGGCCGGGGTGAGGCGCGGGGAGAAGCCGATGTGGCCGTGCGGACCGTGGTATTCAAATCCGCTGGCGGCGATAAACACGCCGTAGCCAGCCATCGAGCGGGCATAGTGATCGCCGCATTCAACTTCGTTCCACGGGTTGCGCCTCGATGCATCGTAACGATCGTGAAGGGCGCGGGTGACCGCCAACCCCTCCATCGGCAGACCTTCCCACAGCATGTGACCGGCAGCTTGGTACTCGAAGCCGTTCATGCACTCGTTGAAGTAAAAATCAAAGCCGGTCTGGACCCGTTGAGCATCGCCCTTGGGCCAGGTACACATGATCAGGCCGCCTTCGCCGGCCATCGCATACCAGCGACCTGGCTTGTTCGCGTTGCGCCATGGTCCCACATCCGGCGTGAAGTTGTAGCGCCACAGCGATTGCAAGGCGGTCTTGACATGGTCTTGCGGCAGGATGCGGCCTAGGCCGACCTGCCAAGCCCAGCTTTGGCCGAAGACTTGGTCAATTTCGCAGCCATCGAAGGAGCCGACGGTTTTGGCATTATTTTTGTCGGCTGTTTGATGATAGTACTCGCCGTTGAAGAGTTGAGCATCGAGGTTTTTGGAGCCTAGTGCGGCAATGCTGCGGCAGCGCCCGGCAAACTCCGCCTCGCCCACCTCCGTCGCCATCGCTTCGCCAGCACGCAGCGCCGCCAAATAGAGCGAACTGAGCCACGCGATCTTGCCAAACCATGCCTGATCGAGCGTGTTCATCTGAGCACCTTCTAGCAATCCGTCATCATTGCCATCGAGTTTGAACAGGGGCTCAAACATTTTCTTGATGTTCGGCCAATTGCGCTTCAAAAATCCATTGTCCACCGACATCTGGTGCTCCCGATAAATCCGCAGCAGCGTGCCGCACTGGCCGTCCACCGCCAACCCGCGGTCAAACTCACCCCGGAAGCCGCTCACTCCGCTCGCCGCATCGAGCGAGAGCCCCAGATCCACCCGTTCGCGGGTGTCTCGCTCGAGTTGTGGGAACAAGCGAGCCGGGCCCTGGGCATAATGCCAGACGTGGGTGCAGGTGCCCTGGCAGCAGCCGACGCCCTCCCAGCCATAAAACCGGCCGTTGCCAAAACGGAAACAAGTGGAAGTGGCCAGAGTGGATAGAGTGAGGAACGTGCGGTCGAGGAACCAGTAGGGCAACGTCGAGTCATACCAAGTATCGCGCCAGAGCTTGGTCTCTTGATAGAGCCGCGGGAAATTGGCGGCCAGCCCCTCGGCCACCGCCAGCGCCGAGGCAAACTTGGTGGCGTAGTGGCGGCCACCGGGCAAGTTCTGCATTTGCAAATTCGGGAAATGCCACGTCAGCACAAACGTCCACACTGCCGACTTGCCAGGTGCCAGTGTCACGCTGCGGCCGAGATGTCCGACGAGTTTGTCGGCCAGCGGCGCGGCGGCATCTCCGCTGGTGTGGCCGGGAACCTCGCCTAACAGCGCCAATCCCATCGTGCCGAAGTCCGGCATCTTATCCAGTTCGCCGCTGACGGCGGGCTTATCCGTGAAGGTGATTCGGCCGACGCCGATGTTGCCCCACGCTCCCTTTTGCGCATCGACAATCTCAATGATCGCCTGTTTGCCAGCCAATGCCTGCACGTCGAATTGCTGCACGCTCATGAGGTTATTGGCCTGCCCTGTGGCACTCTGGACGACCTTGCCGTCCACCAATAAATTGAGGCAGGTTTTGCCAGCATGATTGCCGCCACCGATCCAGAATTGGATGAACTTCCGCTCGATCTTGAACGGCCGACTGGTTAGCTTGCCGGTGGCATTGTCGCGGACGGTGACGTCGCCGGTGGCGGAGGCATGCGAATTAGCAACCCGCTCGGTATCGCCGCCGACGTCCCCCTGATAGGCTGGAATATCCTTCTTGAGGATAGGCCCGCTGCCGAAGGCGTTGCCCTCGACCGTCCACCCCTGATAGGTCGGTTGGTGCCAATCCTCAAACAAAACCTCAGGTCTGGGTGCCGCGGCGGCGGGTGCCGGGTTGGTGCCCGCCGAACACTCCAGGAAGGTGAAACCCGCGCCGTGCACGACCCGGTTGCGGCGCGTTCCGGCAAGGTTGCGGTGGCCGAGGCACACCGCGTTTTCCAAGCGACCGGCTAATTCCACCTCCAGCGCCTTTGAGCCGGTGTTTTTTACCGTAAACTGCATCACCGTCGCCGGATGGCTCGAGTCGTCCAGGTTCAGCGGGATAAACGGCGAGAACGCTTCCAGCCGCACCTCCACCGGTAACTCCGGCTCCCGATAATCGACGATGCCCAGCGGGTACTCACCTCGGAAACTCACGTCCTTGAAACCGGTCTTGTCGAGGGCTTTGGTCACCTCGCCGACCCGCAGCGAGAACCCCTGCTCCAGCGGCGCTGTCGGCGTCATCGGCTTGGCATAGTGATCTCCGTTAGTCGATGTGCCCACGTGCTGGTTAAAGATATCCCAGTGCCACAGGCGGCCGTCGCCACCCAGATAGAGTTGGCCCGAGCAAAGCCCGCCGACGGGCATCCCGATGAGTTCCAGATCCTTGCCGCGATACACCTGCGGCGCGCCCCGTTCAAACAAACTCTTGAGCCATTCCGGGCTGAGCTTCTTGTCTGAGGGCACCAACTTCTCAAAATCACCGGGCACGAACGGGCCGGCCATCACCGGCATCCGGGAGGCGAGCATGGCCAGCGAGCCGCTGCCAGCGAGTTTCAAGAAGTTGCGACGGTCCAATCCGTTGCGGTGCCCGCCCGGCTGTGGGTTCAAGATTTCCTGTTGGGTTGGATTCATGGGGTTGTGCTTAGGTTTAGTGTGCGGCCACACTATCACCTGCATGGATTTAGGCTAGGATTTTTCTTTGCAGCGCAGAACACCTGATCCCATCTAAAATAGTCTGAGTCAGACTTCCTGATCCGGAGATGTTCGGCCATGCTCCATGAGCGCCGCCACAGGACGAAGCATTTTCTTTCCCGCAATCCGTGATTGCATCCTTCCCCGACCACGGCATGCTCCGCGTCCCCATGAAGCCTCTCAAAGGAAAAGTTCTAGTCGCCCAAGGTGGTGGCCCTACTCCGGTCATCAATCAAAGTTTGGTTGGGGTCGTCCTCGAAGCCCGCAAATTTGCTCAAGTCACTGCCATTTACGGCGCTTTGCACGGCGTGCGCGGCATCGTTAAGGAGCGCTTCGTCGATCTGAGCCGCGAGACGAGCCACAACCTCGAGCGGGTGGCCGACACTCCCTCCTCGGCCCTGCTCTCCACTCGCGACAAGCCCGACGAAGATTACTGCGCCCGCATGTTCAAGGTGATGCAGGCTCACGATATCCGCTATTTCTTCTACATCGGTGGCAATGATTCCTCAGACACCGTGCGCATCATCAACGAGCAGGCCCGCGCTGCGAGCTATGAATTGCGGGCCATTCATATCCCCAAAACCATCGATAATGATCTAGCCGAAAATGACCACTGCCCGGGCTTCCCCTCGGCCGCCCGCTACGTCGCTCAGGCGTTTTTGGGCGTCAACCTCGATAACCGCGCCCTCGGCGGTGTCTATATCGGCGTCATCATGGGCCGCCACGCCGGCTTTCTTACCGCCTCCTCATCGCTTGCTCAAAAGCATCCTGATGACGGCCCGCACCTCATCTATATGCCGGAGCGCGCGTTTGACGTCTCCCGCTTTCTCAGCGACGTCGAGCGCACGGTCGCCACTCACGGTCTGTGCACCATCGCGGTTTCCGAAGGCATCGCCGATGCGAGTGGCCAAGCCATGATCACCCGTTTGATGCAGACGTCGGAGCGCGACGACCACGGCAACGTCCAACTGTCCGGCACAGGTGCCCTCGGAGACCTGCTCAGCGACGCAATCCGCCGTGAACTCAAACTCAAGCGTGTCCGCGCCGATACCTTCGGCTACCTCCAGCGCTGCTTCATCGGTTGCCGCTCCGACCGCGACGCCCACGAAGCCCGCGAGGTCGGAGAAAAAGCCGTCCAATTCGCCATGTGGGACAACGTCGATGGCTCGGTGGTCATCCGCCGACCGGTGCTCGATTATAGTGTGGACTACGCCTTGGTGCCCTTGGAAAAGGTCGCTGGCAAGACCCGCCAGATGCCTGACTCGTTCATCAACGCCGAGGGCAACGGGGTGACTGCCGCCTTTCACAGTTATTGTCGTCCGCTGCTGGGTTCCGGTGTTCCGGAGTCTCACCGTCTGCGAGCTCCCGCCGTTTCCAAGATCCTCGACCTCTGAGGATCATTGTCCAGACACCCGTTGGAGACGGGGATAACTCAGATCCTCAGGCAATGATGGCCAGCGGTTTGGTGGTTTTCCAGTTGCCACGGGTGAAATCCGGGAACACCTGGGGCATGCCCTCCTCGGCGACGGACTTCTCACTGAGCGGGCCGACGGCCGACCACAAACAGCTTTCGTACACGTTCTGGTCGAGCGGCGCGCCGCTGCGCAGGCATTCGATGATGCGGAAGAGCATGAGGAAATCCATGCCGCCGTGACCGCCCATCTTCTGGGCAAGTTCGCCCATCCGTTTGATCAACGGGTGCTCGTATTTCTTGGCGATGGCTTCCCACTCATCACCCTCCGCCCAGCCTTGGTCGTGGCCCTTGGTGATGCCTTCGATGGACATGCGGTTGGGAAATCCGGCGAGCGTGCCACGGGTGCCTTGGATCAGGTTGTGCCGGGTGTATGGGCGGGGTGACGTCTCGTCCCACTGGACCATGACGGTGCGGCCCAGGGCGGTCTTGATGATGGAGGTGTTGATGTCGCCACCCTTGAAATCGAGGTTCTTGAATTCTGGATTCGTCAGGTGTTCGGATTTTTTGGCGTAGAGGGCGCGGCCCTTGGCGGGCGACGAGAACGACACCAGGCGGGCGAACGTGTCCTCAGTGCGGCCGATGCCCATGTACTGGGCGACCGGGCCGAGGCCGTGGGTCGGATAGAGGTTGCCGTTGCGTTTGGCGTATTGGAACGTGCGCCAGGAGCCGGTGGTGTCGCCATTTTCCATTTGCGTGCAGAGCGGGTGGAGGTAGGCGGCCTCGGCATGGAGCAATTCACCAATGACCCCTTGGCGGACCATATTGAGGTAGAGCAGCTCTTCGCGGCCGTAGTTGACGTTTTCCATCATCATGCAATGGCGACCGGTGGCTTCCGAGGTGTCAACAATCTGCCACATCTCCTCAAGCGTGTAGGCGAGGGGCACTTCGCTGAAGGCGTGGGCTCCGGCCTTCATCGCACCGACGCACATCGGGGCGTGCAGCGGCCACGGGGTGGCGATGAACACGGCGTCAGGTCGGGTCTCGGCAAGCATCTTCTGCCAAGCGTTCT
>CAIQXC010000853.1 GCA_903875675.1 Akkermansiaceae bacterium | reverse complement strand
TGCTGCTCGCATGGTAACATTTGTTTGAGGCATTGCGCTGGGCCCACAGCCGACACTTAGGGAATTCGACTTGCTCGCTCCGTTGTCGAAAGCGAGGTCGAATGCTGAGTTCTGAGATCATCAAGGCCTGATGCGAGTTGGCTATCGAGCGAAGGGACGTGGATACCCAAGCCCGGTGGGGCCGGCAACCTCGCCGCCTTGGTGGATCGGGTTGAGGCCAATTTCCTTCACCGTGGAAGCGGTAAACAGGATCCCGGCAAAGGCAAGGCCGAGACAGGAATTCTGATAGTTGTCAGTGAGGCTCTCGAGGCTCGCACCGCGCACGTGGTATTTCCCGTCCGGTCATTTTGCCCCCCCCGCACCGACCGGGTTGACCAGCACTTTATCAAGCGTTTCGTCGGACAATATCGTCGGACGCAGCTTTTCGAAGTGGCTCTTGATCTTGCTGTCCTTCGTTAGATCCCAAAGCGAGGTTTTCATCTGGCGCAACGCGAGCACCGAGGTGATCCAGCTTTGGGTCCAGCCGCTTTCAATCGACCAGGCGCCCCAGCCCATATCGGTGCTGGATGCCCAGTATTCCCAGCGTTTGAAATCGAACGCGCGGAACCAGCCGCCATCCAATTCCGGGTGGCTCTCGCTGCGGATTTGGATGCGGCACAGGTAGGCGGCGAGTTTGTCTTCGGCCGTCCGATAGAACGGGTCCGCGGTGGCGGCGGCCGCTTCGTGCAGTGCGATGAAAGCAAAGTTGCAGGTGTAGAGCAGGTCGCTGGCGGCGTCGGCGTTGGATTGGATCAGCGGAGCCTCGGTGGTGCCGTAGGCCTCGTTCGAGGCGGGCGGCGGGCACCCGCCTTTGCCGGCCTTGCCGATCTCCTCACGGATGGCCCCGCATGCATCCTGGCTGGCCAGCAAGGCATCCGCCATCCGGCGCAACCAGGTGCGGTGTTCGGGCGTGTCCTCCACGCGCACGAGCCAGGCCAGCGCCAGCAGCATCTTGGCGCGTTCCTGCTGGATGCCATTCATCCAGACCCAGTGGTCGGGGTAGGCGGCCATCATCATGCCGAGCGCGGTTTTCGCCCGTTGCCGGAACAATTCGAACCCGGTCTGCCGGTAGCCCCACAGATAACAATTCCACAGAGTGGCCTGCATGTGCGGCGAGTAACTGGTGTTACTGCTATTGAAGAAACTCTGCCAGCCGGCATTTTGCAACGGTCCTTGGTCGACGCGATCCGGCTGGAAGCCCAGTCGCCCGCTGAGCCGCAAATTGGCCAGCAGGCATTGCATGAGGCGCTCGTCGAAGCGGTCGGTCTTGAGCGTGGCGGCGGCGAGCATCATGCCCAGCATCGAGCGAGCGTTGTCATCGCCGTAATAGACCGCATAGCCATCCATCGAGCCGGGACCGCAATAGTTAGGGGTGTCGTTCCAACCGATCAGCCCGTATGCGGGATGTTGAGGATTGGCATGGTCCCCCAGCGACATCCTCGACTTGAAATAGAGCCAGTCGCCGATATTGCCGGCCACCTTGAGGTAGGGCGGGTTTTGTAGTGCCGCCCCTGCCACGGCCATTGCGCCGGCGATCTCGCCATTGCAGTCGTTGCGGTTCCACCAGCGCACCGGCTGGGTGCCGTCGTGGAAAATCTTGGCGTCGAACCCCTCCAACACGCCTAACGAACCGTCGCCCACCTGCGTGCTCAAGTCCGGCATCCGTGCGGTGCGATGCCCGAACGGCCAGTCTTGTTTGAGGTCCGGATTGGCCACGGCCGCCACGGGTTCGTTACACGGCCGGTCGTACTTCGCCATCATCGAAGGATGGATGACCATGCGCGAGTTGAAGTACCAGTCGATTCCCCGCCGCAGGGCTTGCGCCTCGATGTCCGCCGGCAGCGCTGCGCCGGCACCGAAACTTGGCCGCACACTGGCCGTCCATTTCAAAGCCACAAGCTCCCGGCCCGGCCGCAGCCAGGTGAACACATAACTCCAGATACCCTGCCACGCATCGGTGGGCGCATAACGGCCGGTGACGAAGTCGCTGAGCTTGGTGGTGGCAACTAACACATCGCCAGCCCCGGTCTGTGGCGGCAGGTCGAAGAGGATCGGGTATGATTCTTGTGCCAAGCCATACACCGCGGTGTCGAAGCCCGCCACGCGGCCGATGACAATGTGTGGCGTGGTGGCTCTGACCGGCAAAAACCGGCAGCCATGAATGGCCAGGATGCGCAATTTTGCCAGCGTGGGCGCAAAAGCGTCCGAGGCGATCACCGCACGCTCCCACTGGGTTCCGCGCGGTGCCCCAAGCTCCATCCCGGGCAGAAACGACGGATACTCCACATACAAGCGCAGGTGTTTCCCGGCGGCCTTTTGAAACAGCGCGGCGTCAAGCACCGTGGTGTGCGCTGGATAAGCGTCGGCTAACAACAACACGCCGTCGCCGTCGACGGCCGCCTCGACGGCTGCTAGGGGCGCGTCGAATCGCTTCACGTCCAGTCCGTTGTCCGACGCGACGCGCAACAGGTCATTGCCGGCCGCGCAGGAGAAGATCAGCGGAGTTGCGGAGGCGGCTGGGAGAAACGACACTAACATCAGCGTCGCGATCAGGCTGGCCGCACTGCGGCGCGGGGCGTGGGTTTCCGGTCGGTTCTTCTTGGGTTTCATGGCTTGCAGGATTTTGACCTAGGTTCACGCTGGAACGGTCTCTATCATTTCGGCAGTTCCTTTTGCGCCTCGGTGAAGAGTGCATCGAGCCGTTGTTGGCGCGCATCACCCTTGGCCGCCCAGCGGGCCATCCGCTCGGCAAAACCGTCATACATGGCAACGGCCGTCTGCTCGTAAAACGTGGTGACGTCCACCTTGCGCTGCGGAGTGATGGCGTGGTAATAGCCTGGGCCGGGATCCATCGCCGCACGCCGCCGCCGGGCCTCGCAGGCTTCCAGCGCGGCGGCCAGTGCAAAGGGGGGTGCGGGGGAAAAGGGGGGATGGAAGAGGTGTTTCAGTGTTTCGGCGAGACGGTGTTTCGGTGAAAAGAAGAGACTGGAACCTCCAAACGGCGAATTTTGGCAAGGGACAGTGGGTTGCGGCCGGATTCATGGGAACACTCTACAAGCCCGAAAATAGCTATCCGCTCCGCTTTACCAAGGAATTTCGTTGAAAAATTCATGCAGCGGCGATTTTGAGGTGGCGGACGCCTTCTAGGTCAGGTGTATTCGAGAACCAAGATGCGGCCATTGGGATATCATGTGAATCGACGCTCGTCGTCGTGTGAGGTATGGTTCCGTGTCCGTAATCGGGACAATGGAATCGGAGGAAACCGGATGCAAGATCGCCGCAGCGGAGGAAATTGCGGACGGTGGTGAAGACATTGGCACGGTGAGTGTGCAGAAGAACATTTTCAGGTGACCGCAAGCTCGAACGTGATGAATCGCATGGGTTGAAGGTTACGATTTTGGGTGGTGCTTTTTCCGATGAGGGTGGGGCGTTCGGCAAGGGCATGCGCGTCAAATTAAGGCGAAAAGGCTCGAGTTACCAGGCTTCGAGGGCCACCGAGCCGAGCCATCCAAGTCCCGGTTGGCGGCACCAGAAACCGGTTGCCCCCCTGGACATCCTGGCGTAGGTTAGGACGTTCTGGCGTCCGTTCGGACATCGGAATGTCCTAACGGAGCTGATGCCACTCAAGGCAAAAGGACACAGGCGCGGTGCCCCGGGCGAAGGACGAGCTGTTAGTGATGAAGAGGGACCAATCCAACAGATCC
>CAIQXC010000852.1 GCA_903875675.1 Akkermansiaceae bacterium | reverse complement strand
CCAGCGCGGCACCGAGTGGGCCGCAACTGGCAAGGTTGAGTAGGAGGTCATTCTGACTCTCGCTCGTGTCATCAGAACTCCCAGCCGATGACCAAAGCGGTTTTGGCCTGCGGTGTGTCTCTGTTTAGACCAATGAATTCACTGAGAATGGCGTGTACCTGGGGAATGGGATTGTAGCGGATCGAAGGTCCGGCGGAAATTTCCCAATGATTGTCGCGATGGCTCGTCGAGGGATCCGTGCGGGAAGAGATATTGGCAAAGTTCGTCTCTACGCCCACACTCAACACGCGGTCAATCGCGCTACAGGCTAGGGCACTGTTCCATTCCAATCCCAAATCACGGGCGTCTCCCGTCTTCTGTTCGGCCACCAAATTGCTGGCCCACGCCCAGCGCTGGTTGATGTCGTCACACAATAACAGCTTGGCCTCCACCGAGTCAGCTCCCCGGGCCGCCTGTGTCCATTCTCCGTAGAGCGTCGGATTGCCCCACAGCTTCCCCCAGTCGGCAAGAGCATAACGCAACTCAAACTTGGTGGAGTCGAGTTGATTGGTGCCGCTGGTACCGTCCTTCAGATAGACGAGATATAAGTCAAGTTGCAAACGATGACCCAAGCCCATCTCAACCTCATATTGTTGTTTGATCTCCGGCTGCGGCCGGGATTGACCTAACGATTTGGCGGTATCCAACTGGTTGCTCGAGGGCAAAGTGTCGAAAAACCAGTACTCAAACTCCACCTGCCCCTGGGGAATCACATAGGTGCGCACTTCCGAAAAACGCCGCACCGTCGTCCACCTCGGTTGGGCGTAACTTCCCACCAGATCGTCGTCAGCTGTGCTCGATTCGCGCTGACCTACCACCGTCAAGGGCGGCAACTCCCAGGAATGGGTCCGGGTACTGGGGCTCTGGGCCGCCGACGAATCCCCGAGCGGTGGGACCGGTATTGCGTTATCATCGGCATACACCGATTGGAACACACTGGCTAGCAAGCCTGCGACGGCAAAATATGGATAGGTGGAAGTTGCTTTCATGGCACGCCTTGAATGACATAGCCCCGCCTATCACGTCAAATTCTGCTGATGAACAACAATTGCCCGCAGTAGGCGCAGGGCGGCGGCTTTTCGCTCCGCGAGGAGTCCGTTCTTACTCTTCTGCCCTCTGCAATCCAGCACGTCGCAACTTCTGCCTCAACGTCGCCCGATGCATCCGCAACGCCGCCGCCAAATGAGTCGGCTTGTTCTCATGCTTCTCTAGCAAATACCGCAACATCACTGCCTCTACCCGCTCCAACATCGCCTCGTACCCTGGGCGCTCGGCCTCAGGTAGGGCCAACTCGCCATCCAGCCAGCGGCCAACGACCGCCTCAAGCTCGCCCGGAGCCGTGCCGCCGCCAACTGGTCCCACCGCCGCCGCTACGTGCGTCGGCAAGTGACTCAGAAACATTGGGCCGGCACCGCTCAAAGTGGCTGCATAATCAAGGACATGGCGCAACTCGCGGACATTCCCCGGCCACGGATAGGCCTGCAGCGCGGCTAGCACCGGAGCGGTAAGCTGGGGTGCGGGGGCGTTGCCGCGCACGCCAACAAAAAACGCGCTGAGTGCCGGAATGTCCCCGCTGCGTTCGCGTAGCGGCGGCAAGGGAATCGTCAGCGTGCTCAGTGCGTAATACAGGTCCTCCCGCAAGCGGCCCTCAGCTACGGCTTCGCGCGGATCGTGGGCGGATGTGGCTAGCAAGCGCGGACGACCGCCCGGCGCGTTGGCTAACCACGCAGCCAAACGCGTTTGTAGCGCGGGGGTCAGATCCGTCACTTCCTCCAACACGATGGTGCCATCACTGCGCTCATCCAAAACTGCTGGATTATCCAACCGCGAACATGCTAGAAACACCAATGCTTGGCTGGCTCGCGGACCGTGGGCGTGAATCACGGCCGCACTGAGCGTCTTGCCCGACCCGCTCGGGCCGGTGATCAAGGCCGGAACGTCACCGGCGCAGGCACGGGCAATACCGATGAAGGTTTCTCGCAGGCAAGGCGCAGCTCCAATCAAGGTCGCCGCTCGGGTTTCCACCTCCTCCCCTGCCCCCATCACAAGCGGCAAACCGCT
>CAIQXC010000851.1 GCA_903875675.1 Akkermansiaceae bacterium | reverse complement strand
CCTGCCCAACCTGCACCGGGTCGCCCCGACGCTTTATCGAAGCGCGCAACCGACGAAGGAAGGATTCGTTCATCTGGGCAAACGGCCGAGCTTGGCGCATGCGGACCCGCCGATCAAGACGGTCGTCTCGCTGCGTGCGTTCAACGACGACGCCCCACCAGCGGCGGCGCTCGCTGGCATGCGATTTGAGCAAATCCGCTGCAAAACGTGGCATCCGGAGGATGAGGATGTGATCAAATTCCTTCGCATCGCCACCACTCCGGCACTCCAACCCGTGCTGGTCCACTGCCAGCACGGCTCGGATCGCACCGGCACGATGGTCGCGATCTATCGGATCACCCAGGACGGCTGGACCAAGGCTCAGGCGATAGACGAGATGGTCAACGGCGGGTTTGGCTTTCACCCGATGTGGCAAAACCTGCGCCGTTACATTGAGCGCCTTGACGTGGCCGCCATCAAGCAGCAAGTCGCCAAGCAGGGAGCCTGGCCCTGAGCACTTGTAGCGGCGCGTCTATGACCGCCGCTGCCAATGGCAGATGCGCTTGGCTTTCTCACTTACGAGGTCAGGTGTTGTGGGCCTGAGCTCGAGTGGTGGCGGGGGGAGAAATCCTCGGATTGGCAACGGTGCCGCTTGCCCTTGAGCGGGGTATGGCTAGGATTGGGGCGTCCGATGTCTCAATCTTTCGTCCACCTTCACCTTCACTCTGAATTTTCGCTGCTGGATGGTATGATCCGCACCAAGGATTTGGCCAAACGCGCGGCGCAACTGGGAATGCCAGCCGTGGCAATGACCGATCACGGCAACCTGTACGGAGCCGTCCAATTTTACAAGGCCTGCAAGGACCAAAAAATCAAGGCCATCCTGGGTTGTGAGATTTATCTGGCTCCGACGACCATTGAGGACCGTCGCGAGATTCCCGGCCGCAAGCGTGCCACCCATTTGACGCTGCTGGCGGAAACCAACGAAGGCTGGGCCAACCTCAGCAAGTTGGTGACCAAGGGCCACCTCGACGGGCTTTACCATGGCAAGCCGCGGGTGGATCGCGACGCGCTTCGCGAATATGCCAAGGGGATCATTTGCCTGAGTGGCTGCATTTCCGGGCCGGTCAATGAATGGTTGCTGGCCGGCGATGAGGACAAGGCCCGCGAGGTGCTCGTCGAGCTTTGTGATATCTTCGGCAAGGACAATACCTACGTCGAGATCCATAACCACGACCTCGAACCCGAACGCCGCGTCACCCCAGGCCTGCTCAAGCTCGCCGCCGAGTTGGGCCTCAAGCCGGTGGCCACCAATGACGTGCATTTCCTCAAGCCCCAGGACCGCGAGGCCCATGACGTGATGTTGTGCATCGGCACCGGCCACCTGCTCATTGATGAAAACCGGATGCGTTATTCGCCCGAGCTGTATTTCAAGACAGCGGAGGAAATGCATGCGCTGTTTGCGGATGTGCCGGGTGCCTGCGATGCCACTCTCGAGATTGCCGAGCGCTGCAACGTCACCCTCAAACTTGATGCCACATCGTCGGAAAAATACCCGCAATTCGGCACCCCGGACGGCAGTCCCCGCGAGGAGTATTTCATGAAAGTCTGCCGCGAGGGCCTCGTCAAACGCTACGGCGAAGAACGCGCCAGCGACCCCGAACTCGCCGCCCGCCTCAAGTACGAGGTCGATACGATCAATCAGCTGGGCTTTTCCTCGTACTTCCTCATCACCGCCGATTTCATCCAATGGGCCCGCGACCAAGGAATCCCTGTGGGCCCGGGCCGCGGCTCGGCTGCCGGCTCCCTCGCCTCCTATGCCGTCGGCATCACCGATATCTGCCCGATCCGCTTCGGCCTTCTCTTCGAACGTTTCCTCAATCCCGAGCGCATCAGCCCACCCGACGTGGACATCGACTTTTGCCAGAGCCGCCGCGGCGAAGTCATCGAATATGTCCGCCAAAAGTATGGCGAACGCTGCGTTTCCCATATCATCACCTACGGCACCATGGGCGCCAAGAGCGTCGTGCGCGACGTCGCCCGCGTCATGGGCATGTCCTACAACGACGGCGACCGGCTCTCCAAACTTATCGATCCGAAGCCCAGCGACGAGGATGACAAGAAGCAATTCGGGCCGTCGATCCTGGCCCGCGAATGGGTCAAAAACACCGAACTGCACGAACTCATCGAAAGCAGCTCGTCCTATCAGGAATTGTGGAACTACGCCCTCAAGCTCGAAGGCCTCAACCGCAACGTCGGCGTGCATGCCGCTGGCATCGTCATCGGCGACCGCCCGCTCGATGAACACGTCCCGCTGACCCGCGGCAACGAGGGCGAAGTGGTCACCCAGTACGCCATGAAGGCCATCACCGATGTGGGCTTGCTTAAAATGGACTTCCTCGGGTTGAAAAACCTAACAGTCATCCAGGAGGCGGTGCAGCACATCCGCCGCCACACTCCGGACTTTGCCATCGAGACGGTGGCTCTGGATGATGCGAAGACGTTCGACTTGCTCAACCGCGGCGAGACGATGGGCGTGTTTCAGCTGGAAAGCGGCGGCATGGTGGAAACCTGCCGCAAGTATGCCATCGATAAAATTGATGATATCATTGACTTGCTGGCGGTCTATCGGCCGGGAGCGATGCAGTTTATCGATCAGATGCTCGACGTGAAAAAAGGCCGCAAAAAGGCCATGTACGAGCACCCGTTGCTGGAAAAAATTTGCGGCGACACCTACGGGGTGATGATCTATCAGGAACAAGTGCAGAACGCCGCCAAAGTGCTGGCCGGTTATACGCTCGGGGGTGCTGACCTGTTGCGCCGCGCGATGGGCAAAAAGGACGCCAAGGAAATGGAGCAGCAACGCGCCAAATTTGTCGAGGGTTGCGAGGCAGCCAACGGCATCAGCCGCAAGCTGGCTGACCAGATATTCGACAAGATCGCGATGTTTGCCGGCTATGGGTTCAACAAGTCGCACTCGGCTTGTTATGGCCACATTTCGTATTGGACGGCCTATCTGAAGACCAATCACACGGTGGAGTTCATGGCGGCGCTGTTGTCTAACGAAATCCAGAACACCGACAAGATAGGGGTGTTTGTTTCCGAATGCCACCGCATGGGGCTTGATATATTGCCGCCCGACCTCAATGCCTCGCAGCTGCGCTTCGCCCCGGAAACCGGCCCTAACGGCAAGTCCGCGATCCGCTACGGCCTCGCCGCTATCAAAAACTGCGGCGAGGGCGCGATGGCCGCCGCCATCCAGGAACGCGAGCGCAGTGGCCGGTTCTCCTCGCTGGAGGATTTTTCGTCGCGGCTCGATTCCAAGGTCGTCAACAAACGCATCCTCGAAAATCTGGTGAAGGCCGGAGCTTTCGATTGGACCAGCGAGACCCGTGCCGGCATGTTTGGCCGGCTTGAACAAGTCATCTCGGCCTCTTCATCCCTGCAGCGCGACCGCGCCTCCGGCCAGGTCTCGATGTTTGATGCCATGGACTTTGCCGCACCGGCCCGCACCGCCAAAGCTGGTCGCGGCAGCAAGGCTGCCGAGGAATGGTCCAAGGACGAACGCCTCGCCCATGAAAAGGAATTGCTAGGGTTCTACGTTACCGGCCACCCGCTCGACAAGTTTCGCAGCGTGATTGATTCGGACCGTTACCGGCGGCTGGGTCTCATCGAGGATTTGGAAATGACCAACCCCCGCGAGCGATTTCCGTTTGCCGGCATGGTCCGCAGCATGGAGGGCAAGACGACCAAGAATGGCAAACCTTTCGGGGTGTTAGTGCTGGAGGACTTCACCGGCAGTGCCGAAATCATGCTGTGGGGCGAAACATTCGTCCCTGCTCGCGACGCCGGTTTGTTGGAGGCCGGAAAAATCCTCAAACTCAAGTGTGCAATCCAGGTGGACGACCGCACCGGTGCCCGCCGCCTCACCGGCTATGAGATTGCCGAAATCAAGCCCAGACGGGCGCTGGCCAATGGCAAAGGGCCACTGGAACTGATGTTGTGGACGGCACGCCACAGCGAACGCGATCTGGATGACATCGGCTTCATCATTGCCGGTTACCCCGGCCACACACCGGTGCTTCTGCACTTCCAAAACAGTGCTGGCCGCCGCCTAACCGTCGAACTGGGTAGCGCCTTCAACGTCAAGCGCAGCGTTGAACTCGAAGACGAGCTCGCCCGCTGGATCGAGGAATAACTGTCCACACAATCCAGTGTTCGACCTCGTTTTCGATAACGGATCGAGCAAGTCGGATTCCCTAACTGTCGGCTGTGGGCGG
>CAIQXC010000850.1 GCA_903875675.1 Akkermansiaceae bacterium | reverse complement strand
GCAGCAGGAGGTGTAGCAGCAGGAGGTGTAGCAGCAGGAGGTGTAGCAGCAGGAGGTGTAGCAGCAGGAGGTGTGGCAGCAGGAGGTGTGGCAGCAGGAGGTGTGGCAGCAGGAGGTGTGACAGCAGGAGGTGTGGCAGCAGGAGGTGGGTCGGAAGCAGGAGGTGTGGCGGGCTGCGGTGGAATGGCAACTGGAGGTGTAACGGCTTCGACAGTGGGTTTCACCGGCGGAGGGTTAACAGGTAAAATCGTCGCGGGAGCTGGCGTGGCAGCGGCTGGCGCATCCTTCTTGAGCAAGGCGGAACGCTCCTTGAGGAGGGCGTCCAAGGTGAATTTGCTCACTTCGAAGTTGCGACCGGCGAGGGCCTTTTCCTTTTCGACGCGCTCTGTCAGAGTTTTGAGGCGCTCGGCAAAGGCCGTATCTTTGGACTTGGCATCATCTGGCTTCTCGCCTTCCACTTTCTTGCGCTCCTTGGCAAGCTCTGCCACAACAGTGACCGTTAGAGCATAGGTTTCGGTGGGAGGCGGTGCCGGGCTGGCTGGGTTGGGGGCCGGCGGAGTGGCAGCGGGTTTGAGCGGAGTGAAGGCAAGCGTATAGGTAACGCCATCCACCGTCTCGAAGGTGGCACTGCGCTTGCCAGTGGCTTGCACGCGATCGGCGAGCTTGGCAGCAGGAATCACGTCATCAAACCGGGCGTACGAGAACAGGCTCTTGAGTGGGTCGGTGGCTGCGGTGTCGAGAGTTTCGCCGGCCGCCGCTCCGCTGAGGGCGAAGGCAGCATCTTCGGTCTCACGGGCCAACTTCCACGCCACATCGGCTTTATCGGGTTGAGTGACGGAGATGGACTTGATTTTTTCGACCTGGATGAATCCGTCAGCCAGCCAGCGCTTGGGGTCGTTGCTGAGGGCGGCGAAGGTTTCGTTCACCCGATAGATGGCTTTGATGTCGTCGTGATTGCGGATGAATCGTCCGTTAGGAGCTCCACCATAAGGGGAAGCAGCAGATTCTGCCGCAGCCTTCCGATCAATGGAAACCTTGGCGAGTTCCTTGCCACCGGTATTCTTCAAGCTAACAGTCACACCGCGCTTCTCAGCAGTTGTGGCAGTTTCATCAAGACCGAAGCGCGGGGCCAACGAGGGACCAGCCTGAATGCCCTGGGTGACCTTGAGTTCTTCCAAGGTATCGAGAAAATCATTCACACTGGCGAAATTCGCTGGATAGTCGTCACGCTGGGAAACAAGCCATTTGCCGTCCTTTTTGACCAGGTTGGTCGAGTCGCCGATGCCTTGAATTTCAATGGCGGCCACTTCCGCTACAGGGAAGGAATCCAACAATTTTTGTCCGGGTTGGCGGGAGGTGGTGGCGGCAGTGGCTTGTTTTTGGCCGAATTTGATGAATGCGACACCGCCGGCGAGGGCGATGGCGATGATCCAGAGGATGATCACTTGGCGTTTATTCATGGAGGGAGATGATTGAAATTTAAGATTTGAGATAGGTGATGGTTGCTCAGCGAGCGCGGGTGGCGGAGCGGCGTTTGATAAAGAGGGCCAAGCCGAAGAGGATGACGATGCCTGGCATGACGGCGACGTCGAGGAGGGTGAGGTTGCCGGCGAGTCGGTCTTTCTGGCGGCGGAGGTCTTTTTGCTTGTCACGAATCACCTGTGAGACAGCCACTTGCTCTTTGCGCAGTTCACGAATCTTGGCCTTGGTTTCAGCCGAGAGTTGAGCGTCGGTGCTTTGAGACTTCTTGGTCTGCAGAGCGTTCACTTGCTGGGCGATTTCCTGCTGGCGTGCTTCAGACTTGGCGATATCCGCACCGGCCGTCTTGTTAAATTCAGCTTCCATGTCCTTGATCACAGTGAACGGGCGGCGCGTCGCAGCCCGGGAACGCGAACCAATCAGATGCTTGGACCCCGCCGCTTCATCGAGAATGTTGAAAAGCAACGGTGCATTGCCGTTGGCCGGAGATGCCATTTGCATGCCACCGAAGGGTTGCATCCGATAGGCAAACGGATCGTAGAAAGCATCCACATCCCCTATCAAAAACACATCGCCTGACGAGACGGCCTCCTTGAGCCACTTCGGCTTGGGCGTTTCCTTTTTCACCTCGGCGGGCAACTGACCCACCGGCGGTTTTTTGTCGGCATCGGGCTTGGGCGGTTCGGGGGCTTCACCGGGTTTGCCATTGGGGAAAGCGGTCTTGAACGTGCCTTTGAGGTGAGTGACCAAATCAAAGGCCGTGCCCTTGGGCTTGAGCGAGGTGGTCAAGGACGAATCGAGGGTTGAGGCCCGCATGGAATCCACGAAGCCGGCCTGAAGCGAGGAACGCACCAGAGAATTGACCGCGACGCCCGCGCCACCGGTTTGAGTGAAGCCCCCAGGCAACAACATCATGATGGATTCCAAATCCTTGGTAACAATGCTGTCCTTCTGCGGCATCGCCTTTTGCGGCAGGGTCAGAATCGCCACCGCGTCGGTCGGACGGCCGTCTTGCCCCTGCATGGTCGTCATGTAGGTGGGGTCAGCCAGTACCTGGGCTGATTCAAAGCTCATGCCCCAAGCGCCAAGGAGCGTGGGAAGTGTGGAACTGGTGGGAATCCCACCCCCGCCACCCATCATCGGATTGCCCCCGCCACCCGTGCGTTGCGCTGCCACCGAGAAGGCATCCAAACAGGCGACCACAGTGCCGCCACCTAGCAAATATTGGTCCACCGCAAACTCAGCCTCCGGGGTGATCCCCGCCGGATGGAACAACAGCAGCACCTTGATCTCCTTGGGATCAATCGTGGCGGGTGTCATGCCTAGATCCTTGACTTGAAAGCTTTGCTTCAATTGCTGATAGAACACCCACGGCTGGGATGGGCGTTGGCCGGGCATTTGCGCGGGCGAACCACCCAGTTGTAGTGCTGACATGATGCCGATGACCGGCTTGCTGGGGGTGGTAACTTCGGCGATGGCTTTGGATAGGTGGTATTCCAACATTGTCTCATCG
>CAIQXC010000849.1 GCA_903875675.1 Akkermansiaceae bacterium | reverse complement strand
GGCGGCAGCGGATGCCCCCGGTGACGAGGCTTTCCTGAGCGCGGGAGCACAGGTAATTGGCGGTGGAGGACAGCGAGTCATTCGCGGGATTGACGGTCCAGACAATCTCATCGAGCGCCTTGGTCATCCGCTGGGCGCGTTCGACCATGCCCTCGATGCGCTGGCGCACCACGTCGTCACTCACCGCGTTGGCCGTGAGGGTACCGAGAAAGTTGATTTCTGTTAGGCTCGCGCCGAGGTCGTCGTGGAGGTCACGGGCGATGCGGGTGCGTTCCTTATCGACGCGCATTTCGTTCATGACGGCGGCCATGCGGCGTTGCAAGCGGCGCAATGAGGCGACGCGGATGGCCATCCCTGCGGCTGATAGAGTCAATAGGGCAACGGTTAGGCGGAAGCCGAGGGTTTGCCAGAGGAAGGGTTGGACGAGGACGGTGATGTGGGAGGGGCTGGGGTTCCAAGTGCCATCGGAGTTGGCGCCGATCACCTCAAACTGATAGGTGCCGGGCAGCAACGAGGCGTAACTGGCCACTCGCGTGCCTTCCACCTCCTGCCATTCTTTTTCAACGCCGGTCATGCGGTATTGAAATCGGCTATGTTCGGGGGCGATGAAATTGGGCGAGGTGAAACGGATTTGCAGGGTACCGGCCCCCGGGGCCAGGACGATTGGGCGTCGCGCATGGGTGCCTTCGAAGGACCAGATGGGTTTTTTGTCGGCGGTGGCGCTTTCGATGCGGAGGCATGGCAGGGCGGTGGATTTGGCGAAGCGCAGCGGATCCACGCGGACGGCACCGGAGGCCAGCGAGAACCACAGCGAGCCATCCGCGGCCCGCACCGCGAGGTTGCCGTGTTCGCCGCTGAATTGGGGTGTGGGCAGCCCGTCCTCACGGTTGAAGCGCATGCTCTCCACCGGCAGGGAACGGCTGTTTTGGTGATAGGCGTGGAGTGCGGCGCGTGACACTCGTTGCAGGCCGCGGTCTGAGCCCAGCCACAGGCAGCCGCTATCGTCCTCGAGGATCTGACAAATCGTGTCACTCACCATGCCGTCGCGTTGCTGCCACTGGGCAAGGCGGCCATCATGGATGTGGGCGAGACCTTGGCCGAGGGTGCCGATCCAGATGTCGCCGTTAGAGGATAGGTGGAGGACAGCTGCGATGAGGCCGGGCATGTTGAGGCGGCGCGTCATATCGATCCAAGCGTCGTTTTCGAGCATCCACAGGCCGAAAGTGCCGGTGGCGACCCAGATGCGGCCATGCCGGTCCTCGAGCATGTCATAGACGACGCTTTGTTCGCCGGGAACGAGGCGGGGGAACGAGGGATCGAACTGGCCGTCTTTCCACTTGCGGACACCGGCGCCATGGGTGCCGATGAGCAGGCCGGCGTCGTGAGTTTCAAGCAGAGCGGATATGGATTGGTTAGACAGTTCCGGGACTAACGGAATGTGTTGCATTTGGTCATGCTGGCAGCGGAACAGTCCGTCGTGGTGGGTGCCGACCCACAAACTTTTATCCGGGGACTCGCACATGGACCAGATGAGTCCATTTTCCGGCAGGCCCGGCTTGCGGAAGTGTGGCACGAATTTGCCATCTTGTTTGATGAAGATGCCGCTGCCGTCGGTGCCGGCAAACACCGCGCCGCTTCGGCTAACAACCAAGGCGGTGGTGATGGTGCTGCCGAGGCCCTCGATGGTCGAATAGGTGTCAAATAGGCGGCGGCGCAGGAGGTTGATGCCGCCTCCGTTCGTGCCTGCGAGGATGAGGCCATCGGCATCGATTGTGACGCTGCGGACGTCGTTGAGGGATAGGCCGTTGGTGGTATCGACGACGCCGGATTCCTGGCCGTTGAGGAAAACGAGGCCGTGATTGCGGGTGGCGAGCCAGAGGGTGTGGTCTGGAGCGACGGCGCAGGCGAGATAAGCGTTTTGTTCGCCTCCGGGAACACTTCGGTTGAGGTCTTCCCAGGCGTTGTCCTGTTGGCGCAGGAGCAGGCTGCTGCCACAAACCATCAGGCGACCGTCGTGGTCGCAGGCGAGGTCGCGCAGGTCCTTGCCGCTCCATGGTCCGGCAATCTCATGCACTTGGTTGGGGCGATCCGCACTCCAGCGATACAAACAATTTTGCGTTAGGACCCACATCGCGTTGGGACCGTCGCGTAGGAATGCACGCACATCCGGCGTTTTTCCGCCAAAGTCGATCGGCGAGAATTTGTCGTCGGCCCAGCGCCAGCAACCGGTGTAGGTCCCGACCCAGATGCTGCCGTCGGCCCCCTCGCCCAGCGAGAACACCGGGGCGGCCGGTAAGCCTGCAGGAATGACCCACAAGCCATTTTCACGATAGGCGACCCCACGCCGGGTGCCGACCCAGATGCGGTTGTGTTGGTCAACCTGCAGGCAGTAAATCTGGGTATCTGGCAGTCCGTCCGTGGAGTAAAATGTTTCGAAGCGGAGGCCGTCGAAGCGAGCGACGCCGGCGCCGGTGGCAATCCACAGGAAACCATCGCGGTCCTTGGCGATGCGCGACACGGCATTGCTCGGCATGCCGTCGCTCGTTTGCCAGAACCGATTGAGGTACACCCGCTCCTCGACGGCCCGGCTGTCGGACAGGGAGAAAAGTGCTAACAGGATTGTAACGACGAGCGCTGGCAACGCCGGAAGACGATGGCCGCAGGGGACGGGAATGGATGGTGGGTGATGCAATGGGGATTCATTCTCCTCCTGAGTCATTTAAATTGGCATGTTCATTTTCAGAGAGTTAAAAAAGCAGCTATTTTCCAATCCCCCCTGCCGTGCCTAGCGTCCGTGTGAAGGAGTCAAGTTTTCCAGAACCGGATGGACTGCCCACTCCATACCCGCCCCGGGTTCCGGGCTTTTGTCCGGCGGGCCGCCTTGAAATAAGTTAGGGTTTGGGGGTCTCTGCCAGGGTGAGCCTGAACGACCACGCATAGGTTTGATTGGGGCTGAGGTGGTATTTCGGCAGGGCGAGAGCGCCCCAGGAATTGATGCCGCCGAGGCCGGCTTGGCGGTGATCGATATTGAGGGTGAAGAAATCGCAAGGGGGCAACTCGCTGGGGTGCATGGCCAGAGTGATGTCAGTGGCAGCGCACGGATAGAGGGCAAGCTCTAACAGATTCGTGCCTGTGGCGTCCACTCGCAGGCCGCTGCCGCCCTGTGGGCTGGTGAGGGTGCTCCAGCGGATCTCGCTGCGGTTGCCGCTTTCCTGGGGATCGACGTAAGGATGGAACATGGCCGGAACCATCATCTCATGGACGGCGGTCCAAGCCCCGGTCTTGCGGTCGAGGTAGTTTTCCTGGGGCCCGCGGCCAAACCATTTGCAGACGGGAGTGCGCTTGGGGATCTCGCATTGGAAGCCGATGCGAGGCACGTCAGGCAGGCCCTTTCCGGGCCGCAATTCGGTGTCGATTTCGAGTTGGCCGGCACCGGTGAAGCGGTATTTAACGGTTGCCGTACTGCCGTTGGCGGGGATTTTGAGGGCGGCGGTGACGAGCACGTCGTTGCCTTGTTGGGTGGCGGAGATATTTTCGGTGGTGGCGCGGATGCCGGCGTATTGCCAGACTTTGAGTTTGTGTTGGAGCTCGGCTCCTTCGTCATTGTTGGTGGTGGGGCGCCAGAAATTGAGGTGCAGCGGGGCCGTCAGCCACTCTTGGTCCCTGTGGCGGAGCGAGGTGAGGATGCCACGGCCTTTGTCGATGGTGGCACTGATGCCGTTGGCCTTGAGGGTGATTGAGGCGGCGTCTTGGGTGAATGATGCGGGGGTTGTTGCAGCGACGGCGGCGGGCACTTGGCGCTTGCCCCAAGGCAGCGGGATTTCATCCCAGGCGATGCGTGTGCCTTTGGGGTTCCACGCAGTTCCTTCGGTTAGGGCGTAGTTGACGCGGAGGCAGTACTCGCTGTTAGGATCGGGGTGATGTCCGGTGGCGAGTGTTAGATCGGCGCTGTGGCCCGGGGCGATGTCGGGCAGGATGAGTTGCCCCTTGGCAACGGAGAGGCCGCTTTTCACCAACTCCCAAGAGGCGTCGATCGGTTTGATGCCGCGAAAAAAATTCTCGTTGTGGACGTTGAGTTTGACGGTGGGGGAGGATATATCGACGGCGGTGGTGTGGATATTTTGATAGAGTTTGCGCACCTCGTCGAGTTGCGGTGAGGGCTGGAGCGTCGGCAGGACCAGACCGTTGCAGCAGAAAGAAATATCGGTCGGCCGCTCGTTGAAATCGCCTCCATAAGCGAAAAATTCCTGGGTTTTCGGCTTGGTTGCGTCCTTGGTGAAATCCAGCAGCAGGGCGGGGTCGCTTGCCAGGAACGTGAGGTCGGCGGCATCCAGGGCGCGTGGATAGACGGCGGCTCGGCGCACTGTGCCGTTGAAGCGGCGGGCGGATTCCTCGGTGTCGATGCTCACGGCTAGCGGGAAGGTGTTGGTGGCGACGGTGGCGCTGCACGGTTTTGAGGCGGCGGGCTGGCCATCGATGATGAGCGCAACATTCTTGCCGTCATAGACGCCGGCGTAGGTGTGAAATTTTGAGGCGGCGTCGGCTGGCAGTTTGGCGCTGACGTTGTGCCAGACACCCGCGGCGTGGACGAAGAACTCGAGTTCACCGGTATCTGATATCTTGAGGGAATAGGCGGTGTCGCCTTTGGAGATGAGCGGTTGGCCGCCCTTGCTCCATCCCGGATTGTTGAGGCGGGCCTCGGCGAGCAGCGTCAGTGGTCCTGTTAGATCAAGTTTGGGAGTGGGGGCGACCACGGTGCAGCCGCCGAAGAGGCCCTCGCTGGGGTCGAGCGATCCGAACAGGTGCGCTGCTAGTTTGTTAGCGGAACGATCCTCGACGGCGGTGATGGCGTGTTTGGTCTCAAAGAACGCTTGGTCCTTCCAGTCCCAGATGAAGCCGCCCTGCAGCAGGCGTTCCTTCCGATAGATATTCCAATAATCCACGAGGTTGCCGGTCGAGTTGCCCATGGCGTGGCTGTATTCGCATTGGATGAGCGGCCGCTGCTTGTCTAACGGCTTCTTTTCTTCCGAGCGGCAATATCGCTCGCAATCCTCCGGGGTGGCATACATTGGCGAGTACACATCGACGTGGGCATTGTGGCCGCCGGGCTCATAGTGGACCGGGCGGGACGGGTCGCGCTGATGGACCCACTGCGAGCACTTGACAAAATTTTCGCCGTCGCCCGCCTCATTGCCAAGTGACCACATGATCACGCAGGGGTGGTTTTTATCGCGTTCGACAGAATTTTTGATGCGGTCGAGGTGGGCCTCGAACCATGCGGGATTTTTGGCGAGGGATTCCTTGTCGAAGCCCATGCCGTGGGACTCGATGTTAGCTTCGGCGACGGCGTAGAGGCCGAGTTCGTCGCAGATGCCGAGGAAGGCCGGGTCATTCGGGTAATGCGAGGTGCGAACGGCATTGATATTGGCTTGTTTCATCAGCAGCAGGTCGGCGCGCATATCGTCCTCGGTGAGGTAATGACCGGTGCGCGGGTTGTGATCGTGGCGGTTGACGCCCTTGATGAGGATTGGCTGGCCGTTGTGCAGCAACTGGCCATTCCTAATTTCATCGCGGCGGAAGCCGGTCTTGCCTTGGTAGTGGGCGATCTCCTTGCCGGCGGCATCTTTCAGGGTCATGTGATAGGTATATAAATTTGGAGCCTCCGCCGACCACGGCTTGATGTCTGAAAGTTTGTTAGCCAAAGTCGAGAGTTTGTATGTGATTGTGGAATCGCCATTGGCCGGGACGTCTGCGAAGGCGGTGGGCCGGGTGACATAGGAACCATCTGGCGCGGTGAGGTCTAGCGACACACTGGTCCGCGTTGCCGTGGCCGATCGGTTGGCGACGGTGGCACTGAATTGAAACGTGCCCGCCTTGTAGTCGTCGGTGAGGCCGAGGTTGATTTGGAAGTCGCGGACGTCCAGATCGGCGGCGCTCCACAGATAGACGTCGCGAAAGATACCGGAGAGCCGGAACATGTCCTGGTCCTCAAGGTAGGAACCGTCGGAAAATTGATAGACCTCGGCTGCCAGCAGGTTATCGCCGTCGTGAAGGTAGGGGGATATGTCGAATTCGGCGGGGGTCCGGGAATCCTGCGAATAGCCGACTTTTTTGCCGTTGATCCACAGGTAGAACGCGGAATCCACGGCACCGAAGACGATGAACGTGTGGCGGCCTTTCCAGGCATCCGGCACGGTGAAACGATGGCGGTAGGAGCCGACCTGGTTGCGGTTGGCGAGGGGGAAGGTAGAAAATTGTTGGGGAGGCTCGCTCATGACGCGAGGCGGATCCTTGGCAAAGGGGTAGGTGATATTGGTGTAGGCCGGCACACCGAAGCCGTGCAATTGCCAGTTGGATGGCACCGGAATCTCCTTCCACCCCGAGTCGTCGAAGGCGGGCGCTTCAAAGCCGGCGGGCTTGGCCGATGGATTGCCGGAGTGGTGGAATTTCCAGTTACCGTTAAGCAGTTGGCACCAAGATGATTGCAGTCGGGGTTTGGCAGCGGCTTCCTGTTGCGTCGGAAATGGCATTGATGTGGCTCGTGCCGCCTCCTTGTTGATGCGGAAAACCGCCGGGTTTTCCCAGTCCGCCTGTTGAGCGAAAAGCGAGGAACTGAGGAACAGGACACTCAATGGAATGATAGATGATGGCGTGAACACGGACGCAGCTTAGCACGCTATCGGCAGCTTGGCTACCTCCCCGAATGGGTGGATTTCGGGCACTCTGGTGGCGGAAGTTCTACCCATTCGGGGGGCTTGTGGCGGGGGCATTTCAACCTACTGTGGCGCAGTCTAGATTGACTTGGTGCCCGTTGAATCCATCCAAGCAGCCTCGGTCCGCCTTCCGTAACCCCCACTGATCCCCGTCTTTATAACCCGTAAACCCCATATAGAATCGATGAAATCCAATTATAAGTCCAATCCGTTTCTCCGTACCACAGCTCTGGCATTCGCCGCTGTTGTGATGGCATTCAGCAGTCAAACCACCCAAGCCGCGACGCGCACATGGAGTGCAAGTGCCGCCAGCAATCTGTGGAGCGCCGCGAACTGGGACACCACTCCTGTTGCTGGAGATGCACTGGTCTTTACCGGCGCGGCCAACACCAGCACCAGCAATGACTTCGCCGCTGCCACCAGCTTTGCCGGTATCACCTTCGATGCAGCCGCAACCCCCTTCACCCTCGCCGGTAACTCGATCACCCTCGCCGGAAATATCAGCAGCGCCGCCGCCAACCTGCAAACAATCAGCCTGCCAATCGTCACCACTGCCGTGCGGACCGTGACGACCGTCGCGGGCGGCCAGGTCCTGCTGTCGGGTGTCGTCAGCGGCACGGCCGGCGGCCTGTCCCAGGTCGGGCCCGGCACCCTCAATCTATCGGGTGTGGACACCTACACCGGCGCGACGAGCATCGACACCGGAGGCACGCTGCAAATCAGCGGCGCGGGAAAATTGGGCAATGGCACGTATTCGGCCGCGATCATCGATAACGGTGCTCTCAACTATGGCAGCACCGCAGCTCAGACGCTTCAGACAGGGGTGATCTCTGGAACGGGATCCATCATTCTCAATGAATCTGTTATTCCCCTTCCTACCGCTGCAACGGCACCAGCTGCGCTGACGCTCAAGGCCGCGAACACCTACAGCGGTGGCACGACGCTCAACGGCGGAGTTATGTCACTCGTTGGCGGCAATGTGTCGTCGCTCGGCACCGGCACGGTGACGCTCAATGGCGGCTTGCTCATGGTTGGAACGGTGAACCCCACGAATAACTGGGTCCTTGCCGGCGGCGGGATTTTTGGCGGCAACGGCAACACGACCCTATCCGGTTCGCTCACCATCAATGCCGGCAGCACGACTTCCTATTTGGGTGGGACCTACGACGGCAAGGTTCAAACGTATAGTGGCGCGGTCTCCGGCAGCGGCGATGTGACGATTGCCCGAACCTCCATGATCGACACGAACTATGCGGGAAACAACGTCCATTTTAGCAATGCGGGCGTCAGCACCTACAATGGGACGGTGACGATCGCCAGTGATGGTTGGAGTAACTTATATATCGATGCGACCAGTGCATTGGCCAATGCGACCATCAATGTGCAAAACGCCCAGGGTAACTCGAACAAAGTCGAAAATAGCATTCGGCGGCCACTGATTTTCGGCAACAGCATCACTGCGGCGACCATTGGCGGGCTTTCGAGCGGCAGCGCAGTTAGTGCCTTTGGCGGTGTCACTTTAGGCAATACGACGTCCTTGACCGCCGTGGCGCTCACGGTGGGCAACAACGAGACCGACCAAACATACTCCGGCGTTCTGAGCGGCGCGGGCAGCCTGACCAAGATCGGCGCAGGCACTCAGACGCTTGCTGGTGCCAATACTTTCACCGGCATAACAACCATCAACGCTGGCACGCTCAAACTCGGCAACGGCACCAGCGACGGTAGCCTGTCCAGCACATCGATCGTCAACAATGCCACTTTGATTCTCAACCCGGTCGTGGGTTCTCCCACCTTTGCCGGGGTGATCAGCGGCAGCGGCGCGGTCAATAAAACCGGTGCGGGCACGCAGACGCTTTCCGGTAATAACACATATACCGGCGCGACCACCATCACCGGCGGAACCTTGGTGCAGACGGGCACCAGCGCCAGCGCCATCACTCTGACGTCAGGAACCTTCAACGGATCGAACACCGTCTCCTCAATCTCCGTGGCAGGTGGTGTTGGTAACACCGTGGCCAACGGATCCGGCACTCTGACAACTGGAGCATTGACGTTCAGCGGCTCGGCCAAACTGGCCCTCAAGCCGGCAGGCGGCGCAGCTACTGGCACAACTCCGCTGGTGGTCACCGGAGCTCTGACAACAGGTGGCGGCCCAATCACGATCAACGTGACTCCGGCCAATCCCTTTGTGAGTGGCGATACCTATAACTTGCTCAGCTACGGCAGTCTTTCGGGATCCCTGGCTGATTTCACGCTGGGCAACGGTCTGACCTCCCGACAGGCAGGGCTATCTACGCTCGGACAAAGCGGCAACACCCTCACACTTCACGTCGTTGGCGACAGTCCCGCATGGTCGGGTGCAAGTGCCGGTACTTGGAACACGGGCACCACCGGTTCAGTCAGTGGCACACCAGACTGGGCGCTGCTGAGCGCCCATGCGGCGACCGATTTCTGGGCCGGAGACACGGTGGAATTCGATGACACGGTGAACCTCGGTGCAGGCTCCGTGGCACCCACCACAACCGCAGTCAATGTCACCACCAACGTCAGCCCGGGTCTGACGACCTTTAACAATTCCACCCTGCCTTACACCCTAACCAGCGCGAACGGCACTGGTATCGTGGGAACGGGCGGTTTGATCATGAACGGCACGAACACCGTCACGATCAACACGGCCAATACCTTCAGCGGCGCGACGACAATCCACGCTGGCACCTTGGACCTCAATGGCTCATTCACAGCCACCCCGATCGCCTTGGCCTCCGGTGCCACCTTGAATCTCGGTGCAACTGGCTCGCTCATTGGCACACCGATCAACGTGGCGTCCGGAGCGGCATTCACGGAAAGCGTTGGAGGTATTCTCAGTGGGTCGGCCTCGTTTGCAACAGCTGGCACGACCACTCTCGCGGGCACCAACGCCCGCACCGGCCCGACGGTCCTCAGCGGCGGCGTTCTCAATTTGAACAGTGCTTCCGCCATCGGCTCGGGTGCCTTGACCATCACCGGCGGATCCTTTGATAACACCAGCGGTGCCTCGCTCACGCTGAGTGGAAACATGCCTCAGAACTGGAACGCCGATATCGTCTTCGGTCGTACTAACGATCTCAATCTCGGAAGCGGCGCGGTGACACTTGGAGCCAACTGCACCGTGACCAGCCATGGTAGCGCAGCCATCACGGCGGGTGGTGTTGTTGGCGGTGGTGCGGTTAGCCTAACCAAGGAGGGAACCGGGGCTCTGACCTTCACCGCAATCAGCAGCTACACCGGAGGCACCACGGTCAACGGGGGCACGCTCAATCTGAACAATGGCGGCGGTTCGGGTGTCGTCCGCGGCACTCTTACCATTAACTCGGGAGGCACGGTGGTTTTGCACAACGGCGATGCTCTCGGATACAATACGGGAGGGGTCAGCACGGACACCGTCAACGTCAATGGCGGCACCCTATCGAATTTGTCAGGCAACCAGGGATTTGTCAGCAACTTCAATCTGACGGGTGGCACGGTGAGCTCATCGGGCGGTGCATATAACTTTAACACCGGATTTGGAATCACCAATCTCAGCAGTCCGACGACATCACTTTTCAATGCTCCGATTGCGATTCGCGGATCATCCCTGGCGATTGTGGTCGCCTCCGGCGCTACCAGTGGCATCGATCTGGATATCTCTGGAGCCATCACAACCTATGGCGGAGGCAATGGCAATAGCTCGCTCGTCAAGAGTGGCCCGGGTGCCTTGCTACTCAACGGGTCCAACCTTTACACAGGTGCAACCACCGTGTCTGATGGAAAATTGCAAATTGGAAATGGTGCCAGCGGCAGTCTTGCCCCCGCCTCCCCGATCTCGATCGCCGCCCCTGCTGCCCTGGGCGTCAATCTAGCCAACAATGCCGTTATGGCTAACACCATTGCCAACTCGGGCGTCGTGGATAGCAATGGCAGCAATGTGAATACCTTCTCCGGTGCCATCAGCGGTACGGGTGGTTTCATCAAATCCGGCACAGGCCTCACCACGCTCTCTGGGGCGAACAGCTACACCGGCGAGACCTCGGTGTTCGGTGGAACATTGTTGATGTCAAACGCCACCGCCACCGGCAGCATCACCATCAACGGCAGCACCGCGAAGTTGGTTAGCACCGTGCCTCTGAGTGCGCCGGTCAATCTGACCCAGGGCACCTTCGACGGCTCCAATTCAGTTTCTTCGGTGACTGTGTTTGGAGGAAACGGCTCCACGGTGGCCAATGGCAACGGCACCCCGGCAACACTCAATATCGGTACCTTGTCCTTCGGTGGATCAGGCCAAATCTCCATCGTCCCTATCGGCGGTGCGATAACCACGGCTCCCTTGCTCGCCGGTACATTGGATACTTCCAGCGCAGGTTCAGGTGGAATCACAATCAATGCCGCCCCAGCCAACCCATTCTCGAATGATCTCGTCTATAACTTGATCGGCTATACCACCTTCACCGGATCCCTGTCGGACTTTGCCGTTGGAACAGGCTTTTCGAGCCGTCAGACGCCGACATTGGGCAATACCGGCTCATTCATCACCCTGACCGTCACCGGTGATACCCCGGTTTGGACAGGTGCCCACGGCGGTCCTAACGGCGAATTCTGGACCACCAGTGCCACCGGCAACAATGGCGGTGCCACCAACTGGGCCACCAAAACCGCTCATGCGCCGACGAATTTCTGGGCCACAGATAATGTTGAATTCAATGACACGGTGCAAATTGGCGCAGGAGCTCCGGTCGCGCCGACATCGACGACGGTGACGATTCAAGGCGGTGTGAGCCCCAGCACGACGACGTTTGATAACTCGCTGTTGCCCTTCACCATCCAGAGTAGCGACGCTAGCGGAATCCAGACGGGCAACCTAACCAAGAATGGCAGCAACACAGTGACGTTGACGACCGTGAATACCTACACCGGCGTCACCACCATCAACGGCGGCACATTGCAGCTTGGCGATGGCACGACGGACGGCTCGATTGCGAGCAGCGTCGGCATCGTGGATAACGGCAGCGTCGTTTACAATCTGGCAAATGCCGATCAGAGTTTCAATGGCATCATCAGCGGCACGGGCAGCGTGACCTTGGGCGGTGCCGCCCATGTCCTAACATTGAACGGTGCCAACACGTTCAGTGGCGGATTCAACATCAATGCTGATACTTGCCGCCTCAAGGTCGGCAATGCCAGCGCTCTGGGCAACGGTGGCTTGCTGACCTTCGGCTCGGCGAGCTTTGGCGCCCTTCAACTCGACGGATTCTCGGTGGCCCTCGGCGGGCTCGCGTCCTCAGACAGCCAGGCGACCGTCGAGAACTCGAATGCCACTAACGCGACGCTCACCCTCAACGGTGCTACAAACAGTGACTTCCTCGGAACCCTCCAAGACGGAACCGCAGGTAAACTCGCTCTTACCAAGAGCGGCCCCTCCACTCAGATGCTTTCGGGCGTCACTACCTACACCGGTGCCACCACCGTCACCAACGGCACGCTCGCCCTGGCAGCGCCACTCGCCAATAGCGTGGTGAACGTCAGCGGCGGGATCTTGAGCCTGCAGGCCGCCGGCGCGGTCAGCCAGAATACCATCACCGTCTCTGGCACCGGCGCTCTTGAGGAAACCGTCGATAACGCAATCAGTGGCACAGCAAGCTTGATCGCGCAGAGTGCTGTGACACTGTCACGCCCTAACACATATACGGGAAATACCACGATTGGCGGGAATATCGCCCTGACGATCACCCACCCGCAGGCTGCGGGAACCGGTACTTTGTGGTCAACCTCCAACCTTTCCACCATCGCGTTGCATTTTAACGGCGGCGGAGTCATTGCTAACAATCTCAACAACTATGGTAGCACGACCTTCACCGTGGACGTGAATAACAACGGCGACGGAAGCAGCGAAGGCGTGATTGAGGCCAGCGGCAGTTGGTGGATGGGAGACAATTACACCACAGTGATGAACGTGACCGGTGCCAATGGATACTGCTTCAAATTAGACAATGTTTTCTTCCAGAACTGGCACCCCGGGGCGCAGGTGAAATACAATCCAACGA
Source organism: Akkermansiaceae bacterium (assembly GCA_903875675.1). GTDB lineage: Bacteria > Verrucomicrobiota > Verrucomicrobiia > Verrucomicrobiales > Akkermansiaceae > Luteolibacter. Next base: position 8,986 of record CAIQXC010000849.1, on the reverse strand, counting down.
GCGCGGCGCTGATTCTCGGCAATGTTGCTGCCAGCCACAGCACCGCATCGTTGATCCTTGATGGAACCAACACCGCCAACGTGGTCTCAGGCGTGCTTTCCGAAAGCGACACGCCTTTGACCGTGACCAAGTCCAATACCGGCACTTGGACGTTCACCGGCGCGAATGTCTATACCGGGACCACCACCATTTCAGGCGGAATCCTGGAAATCGGCGGCGGCTCCACCACTGGCAACTTGGGCACCGCGGATGTGCTGGACAATGCGACCCTCGCCTTCAACCGCAGTGATGCACTTATCGTTGCCAACGCCATTTCCGGCACAGGTTCGGTCAACCAGTTGGGTGCTGGAACAACGACTCTCTCGGGTGCTAACACCTACACCGGCGAGACCTCAGTCACAGGCGGCGTGTTGACGATTCCGACGGCTTTCCTCTCTGACACTGCGGCGGTTCGCATCGGTGCCTCGGGAACTCTGAACCTCACTTCCGGGGCAACCGATGTGGTGGACTCGCTCTACATCGACGGAGTGGAGCAAGTAGCCGGAACATGGGGCAGTCTCACATCTTCTGCGGTCCACAAGACCGAACGCATCACCGGCACCGGCATCCTGAGCGTCAGCCATGGCGCGGTGATCACCAGTGCTTATGATAACTGGGCTCTCTCCAAGGGCCTCACCCCGGGGGTGAACGACGGACCTAACCAAGATCCGAATAACAATGGCATTCCCAATGCCCTCGAGTTCCTGCTCGGTGGCAACCCGCTCGTCTCGGACCTTTCGATCCTACCGCGTGAATCGATTACCTCAACGGATTTCATTTTCACCTTCAACCGTGACGTGGCATCCGAAGCGGAAATCACCGCGATATTCCAATATGGCTCGGACGTCGTTGGCTGGACCGATGTGGTGATCGGTGCCGATACCGCCAGCAGCGGCCCGGAAGTTAGCATCGCCAATGGTTCGCCCCTTGATGCGGTGACCATCACTCTTCCCCGCAGCAGAGCAGTGGGTGGCAAACTGTTCGGTCGCATCCGGGCAGTGAAATAATCCAGAGACTCCTCACGCGGCGGGTCTTTGCTCCAGCCATTGATTATGAAACTCAGAAGCCGATCACTCTATCATCTCGGTCCCATCGTTGTTGGGTTTTCCGTCGCGGGGCTTGCGTATTCTGCGCAAGCTGCCACCCGCCAGAAGGCCAATAATGCAAGCAGTCTCAACATCACCTCGAGCTGGAGCGGGGCGGTGCTGCCGACTGCGGCGGACGTCGCGACGTGGAGTTCTATCGTCACCGGCTCGAATTCCGTGCTTCTCGGCGCGGACCTGGGTTGGAATGGAATTACGATCACCAACCCAGGTGCTGCGGTCACCATCGGCCCGGGTAACACGCTCACCCTCGGTTCATCCGGCATCGACATGAGCGCGGCTACCCAAAACCTCACCGTTAGCTCCGGGCTGACACTTCTGGGCAGCAGCGGCCAAACGTGGAACGTCGCCACCGGCCGGACCCTCACGCTCAACACCGGCACGTTCACCCGCAGCCCCGGGGCGACCCTCAATATCCCGGGAACGGGAACAGTCACAGCGGGACTAACACTCGTGAACAGCATGGTGGGACCATGGGCAACCTTGGGGACCGGCACCGCGACAACCTATGCGAAGGTGACTGCTGGCAATCTGGCCCCATACACAGGCCACGTCCAGTCGCTAACTCTAGCAACCAGCACCTGGGATGGAATTGGTGGCGGTGACAGCCACACCCTCAACTTTGTGATGACTGGGGGTGGCGGCATCTATCCGGCGTCTGTTGCAGCACGCAATGTCAACACCATCCAATACAATGGATCGGCAGATGCTTCCCAGGCCGGTTCCTCCATCACGATGAACGGGTTTCTAAATACCGGTGGCGGTTCGTTCACCATCGGTAGCTCTGTAACGATCGGAGCTTCCCTGGATCTGGTATTGAATACAGCCGCAGCAGATATCATCGTCGCTGCCCCAATCTCCAATAACGGCATCAATGCCAGCGGACTGACCACCACCGGGGCGGGCATCGTTACCTTGTCGGGAACTAACACCTACACCGGGCTAACCAACGTGACCGGCGGCACTTTGCTGGTAAACGCAACAGGGGCGATCAACACCAGCAGCGGAATCATCATCCATGGCAGCGGCGCTAAATTTGTGATGACCAGTTCGGTGGCCTCAACTCCACCGGTCACGCTGGCGCTGGGGACCTTGGATGGAAATGGCACGGTCGGCGCTGTCTCTGTGGCTAACGATCTATCAAATATCGTGGCCAGTGGCAACGGCAGTTCCGGCACGCTCACGATGGCGTCCCTGACGTTTGGTGGCGCGGCCACGGTGAATCTCAACGTGACCAGTGGTTCTGCTGGCCTCCCGATCACTGGCGCGTTGACGACGACCCCCGCTAACGGCCAAGTCGTACTGAACGTTGACGGATCGAATTGGGTGCCAGGGCCTAACAATCTAATCAGTTTTGGCAGCTTCAGCGGTGCCGTGGCTAACTTCACCTTGGGCACCGTGACCGGCCTGACTGCCCGCCAGGCCGTGTCCGGCCCGCTATTTATGAATGCCAACAACATAGCGCTCAACCTCAGCGGCGACACCGCAGTGTGGAGCGGTGCCCACGGTGGGATCTGGACGACGGGAATTGCTAACAGTGTTGGCGGAACGCCGAGTTGGGCCTTGAAAACCGCCCACGCCCAGACGGATTTCTGGCCCGCCGATAGTGTGGAATTCAATGACACAGTGAATATCGGCGGAGTCGTCAGCGCGCCTCTATCAACCATCACCATCCACAGCGGTGATGTTACGGATGTCAGCCCATCTTCGTGCGTCTTTAATAACTCCTCCGTGGATTACACCCTCACCACCGATGATGGATCCGGCATCACGGGGACGGGCGGACTTGTCAAAAATGGCAGTGGCACCTTGGTCATCGACGGCCCGGTCTTCAATACCTATAGCGGCCCGACCACGATCAACGGAGGGGTGTTAGTCGTTAATCGATTGAGTAGCGGAGGGAATCCCAGTGACATTGGCCAATCTAGCAATGCTGCATCTAACCTCGTCTTCACGGGAGGAACACTGCGATATGCGGCGGCGGCCACTTCATTTACGGACCGTGGCTTCACGATTTCATCTGGCACTTCTGCCACCTTCGATGTTCCTGATATCAGTGCAAATCTGACCATCAGTGGAGCGGCAGCGGCGAGTGCCGGCAGCTTGCTCAAGACTGGTGACGGCAAGTTGACCCTCTCTGGATATAACCTTTACACCGGCGGAACCACCGTCAATGGCGGGACACTCGCTTTGGGGACGGGCGGTGGAACCGGCGCAATCCGCGGTGTTCTCACGATCAACTCCGGTTCGGCCGTGAATCTGGCCTCAGGGGACGCTCTCGGCTACAGCTCCGGCCTGCGGGTCGATACGGTCAACATCAACGGCGGGACACTGACGGATCTGGGCGGCAATCAGGGGTTTTCCACCAATTTTCACCTCACCGGGGGAACCATGGCCGCCATCGCCGGAACCTATCATTTCGACTCGGTGAATGGATTTGGCGTGATGACGCTCGCCAGTTCCACGGCCTCGGTGATTAGCGGGGGAATCACGATCCGCTCAGGATCATTGCCTATCAATGTCGCCGCAGGCAGCGTACCCGACGGCATCGATCTTGTGATCTCAGGAGTTATTGGTGGAGGGGCAAATTCCGTGATCAAGAGCGGCCCCGGTACCCTGGCACTTGCGGGCGCTAACACCTACACCGGAACCACCACGATTTCCGCTGGCACATTGCAAATTGGCAACGGCTCCACCACCGGCAGCTTGGCAAGCCCTGCGGAGGTCGCCAACGCCGGGACTCTTGTCTTCAACCGCAGTGATGCACTTGCCTTCGCCAATGTGATATCCGGTACGGGATCGATCATTCAGATTGGAACGGGAACCACCACCCTTTCGGGAGGAAACACCTACACCGGAAACACCACTGTCATTGCTGGTACCCTCGAAACGACAACCCCATTCCTAGCAAATTCAGCGGATGTCTTGATCGGTGCCAATGCCGTCCTCAAGCTGAGTTTGGGCGTCGGTGCCTCCGATACCGTCCATGCCTTGACAATTGGTGCGACTCAAAAACCCGCCGGCACCTATGGGGCAAGTGGCTCAGGCGCGACAAATATCGACGACGTTCACTTCGCTGGCACCGGAACACTAACAGTAACATCGGGCCCGTCAACTTCCGAGTACGGGACTTGGGCGCTCGCCAAGGGCCTCACCCCGGGTGTGAATGACGGCCCGACCCAGAATCCGGCTAAAGATGGCATCCCTAACTTGCTCAAGTTCGTCCTCGGGGGCAATCCGCTGGCGTCGAATCCTTCGATCCTTCCAGTTCTAACTGTAACCCCCGTTGCCTTTGTCTTTTCCTTCAACCGCGCGGATGACTCCCTAGCGGAAGTCAATCTGAGCTTCCAATATGGCTCAAATCTAGCGGGTTGGACCGCGGTTCCAGTGCTTGCCACCAGTACTGCGGCGGACGCCCACGGTGTGGTTGTCAATATCAACCCAGGCACCCCGGCGACCCAGCCCGACATCATCACCATCACAGTACCTCGCAGCAACGCAGTCGGCGGCAAACTCTTTGGCCGCCTCGTGGCGACCAAGTAATCCGACACGCATCGCGGGCTGTCCGCCTCTTGTAATTCTCACGACAAGCCGATTCTCGTCTTGCCACCCGAGCTGAGGCGGTGAAGGAAAACTACCCTATCAGGTTCGTGCCTATGATGATGACCTATCCACATTTGCGCTGGGAAGCGTTAGAGTCATCAACTTGGCACCGCTGCCAGTGCGCTTCATCCTGGCTGGTTCAACCACGCCGAAGATTCCGCCGGTGAAGTATGCCTTGTTCCCGCACCCTGCGAAAGTGGATGCATATAACATGTACCCCGTGGCCATTGAATTTCTGAGTGCTGACGGCAAGTGGGTGAAGGGCCAGTCGGTGAGGTGGAAAGCCAACGAGCACTGGAGGGAGATGGTTGTCACGCTGGCGGACCAGAGGTTCAGGCAGCCCACCGTCCAGACGTTCAGTGATTTCCCGCCATGGGCCGACCACTGAAGGCAATTTGGATCGGGTGGCAGTCGAATGATTGATGAAGGGCGATTGATGATGTGCGCTTGATTGGCGCAGGGCTCACTTTCAAGCTCACTTCAAAAGAGGCAGGCCGTCCCTGATCAGTAACTCATCGATGGTTTCCAACTTATGATGTCTGCCGCCTAGCGGATGAGGCTCATAAACTGAGACCAAACTGATTGCCAAGTAGAAGAAAAACAATGGAGCTACAATCTTGCAGCCACCATGCCGTCCGAATGAAATTGAAGGCTGGATTGTCAAACTTCGGAATGAATGCCACGACTGTGAAAATATACCAGATTAGCATTATCGGCTTCCAATAGGTTTCGACATTACCCCATCTGGAACGCGAGACGAAGATGCTCCCAGGAATGCGACCACCGCAATAGCTCCTGTCGCGACTATCTTTAGCGCATACATCCTGCTTGCCGAACGCTCAAGCTGAGGCAACTTTTAGAGGTAATGAAGCAATAGGAATTAGCTGTATGTTGCCATTTCCTTGAAAATAGTTCATACCAAGTGGGGCGGCACGGGTAAATTCGCCGCCATGAACCCGCTGACAGGGCGCAATCGCTTGCTGTCAAGCCATCGACGATGGCTGCCTATGGGACATGGGCCAGTGGGTCAGCCACGAGGCTGTGGTGCCCGATGCGGACAGCACGGTTGGCGGAGTGGTTTTCACCATTGCTCTCGACACCCATCCATCTTTCATCAACGTTCGGGCGGAGATTCCCGTCGGCGCGGCCTCGCCCGCCGGCGGAATCATCGCTCGCCTCCATGCCACCAGCTATTGAGCGCTCATTCCAGCAACTGACAACTGATAATTCAACCCACCATGATCCCGAACCACCGAATCCGAATCTCATGGGGCACGCTTTGCCTCACCCTGCTGCTAGCGTCCCATTCTCCGCTTCAGGCAGCGCCGCCCGATTTGACGCGCGGTGGCAAGAAGGATGATATTCACGAATGGCTGCTAGGGCCGACGGGAGCGCGCGGCTGGATTTTCACCGGGGATGAGGATCTGACAAATGCGTCCCGGCAGATATTAATAACAGCGGTTGCTGCGGGCTCTCCGGCGGACGGCATCTTGCGCTCCAAAGACGTGATTCTGGGCGTGAATGGCAAGATGTTTTCGGACGATGCTCGAAAATCCTTTGGACGCGCCATCACGGCTGCCGAGGAAAAGACCGGCGTCCTGCAGTTGACTATCTGGCGGAAGGAAACAAGCACTAACGTGGAAGTGAAGTTGCCGGTCATGGGGACCTACAGCGACGCCGCGCCCTACGATTGTCCGAAGTCGAGGGCGATCTTTGAGCAAGGCTGCCGGCTCATTGCCAAGAAGGGGTTGGCTGAAGAACTGACTGAAGACAACGCGATCTATAACGATCTCAATGCGCTGGCACTGCTGGCCAGCGGCAAGGAGGAGTATCGTCCGATGCTGGCCGCTTATGCCAAAAACGTAGCGGCATCGCTCCATCCAGACGTGTGGACATGGTTTTATGGCTACGGGAATATCTATCTGGCCGAGTACGTTCTGGCCACCGGAGATAAGTCGATTTTGCCGGAACTCAAGCGCACCACGATGGAAGTGGCGCTGGGGCAGAGTGCTGTTGGCACTTGGGGCCACGAGTTCGCCATTCCGAGTGGCAACTTGGGTGGCTATGGTAACATGAATCAACCGGGGGTTCCCCTTACCATCGCGCTGGTGCTGGCCCGGCAGGCGGGCGTGAACGATCCCGCTCTCGACCTGGCGATTGAGAAGTCGGCAGGATTCCTGCGGTACTATGTCAACAAGGGTGCCATTCCTTATGGCGATCATCAGCCGGGCGTGAATGTGCACGAGGATAACGGGAAAACATCCTGCGCGGCAGTGTTGTTTGACCTGCTGGGGGATCGCGAGGCGGCATCATTTTATTCCCGGATGGCCACGGCGGCTTATGATGATCGGGAACACGGGCACTGCGGCATTGTCTGGAGCTTGTTGTGGGCGCTTCCCGGAGCATCCCGCTGCGGCTCGTTAGCCACTGGCGCATATCTGAAAGAACAGAGCTGGTACTATGATTTGGCTAGAAACTGGAAAGGCGGATTTGTTTATCAGCGACAGCCTGGGAAGGAAGGCAATGACGACGAATATACGGATTGGGACGTGACTGGCGCCTATCTTTTAACCTACGGACTGCCGCTCAAAAGTCTGTTTGTGACGGGCAAGAAGCCATCGGCCGTGCCCATGATGAATGCTGATGAGGTCAAGGATGTCATATCTGCCGGGCGAGACGTCTATCCCGTGAACGGGAAGAATGGATACGATTCGCGCACGAACGATGAGTTGCTGGCCGGGTTGTCAAGCTGGTCGCCGGCGATGCGTTATCGCTCGGCCAAGGCGCTGGGTCGGCGCGAGGGCAATTCTGTGCCGATGCTTCTGAAGATGCTCGCCGGTTCCGACCGCTATGCCCGCTACGGCGCCTGCGAAGCATTGGGCCGCCAGGAATCGCGGGCTGACGTGGCCGCGCCGCAATTGCGAGCGCTACTCAAGGAGCCGGATGCATGGATGAAAAGCTTGGCATGCAACGCCATTGCACATCTCAGCACGGAGGCCCGCAAGGCAAGTGTGAACGATCTACTGGTGCTGGCAGCGTGCAAGAATCCAGATGATCCGCGGGGGATGGCACAACGCGCCGACGCCGGGGCGCTGTTTGAGCCGTATCCCGGTTCCGACGAACCGCAGGGCATCCTGGCCGACTCTCTGACGGGAGTTGACCGCCAATTGCTCTACCCCGCCATCCTGTCGGTATTGGAGAATGATGACGGCGCAACTCGTCTAACGCTCGAGCATATCTATGAGAAGTTGACCGAGCGCGATCTGGCTGTACTTCTGCCGGCCATCGTCAAGGCGATCGAAAAGCTGGCACCCAGCGACGAGATGTTTGGCGACAGCATACGTCTAGCGGGTCTCGATCTCCTTTCTCGCTTGCATATCCGTGAAGGCATGCGGTTGTGCGTGTCGGTGATGGAAGTTGAACGCTGGAATGAAGAAGAGCGCACGTTGAGTTGCTTGGATTCTCTCAAACGCTACGGCAAACAGGCCAATGCGGTTGTGCCCCAATTGCAGGAGATACGCAGTCATCTCATCAAGACCCACCCCGAAAGCAAGCTGGTGAAACTCCTGCATGACCGCATTGCCCAAATCAAATCCAGCAAGGTGTCGCCAACGTTGGTGGATATGAAGGATTTCATTGCACAGGCAGCCAAAAACGGGGATGCTTCTGACAACACAAAGAAAAACACACCCTGAAAATAACAACAAGACCTCTCCAATCATGAAACCTATGCACCTCCTCACCCATAAGGTTCTTCTCCCGCTGATATCGCCCATCCTCGCGGAATCCTACCCGGTTGGCTGAATTTTTTTCGATTTTCGGTTCATCGGTTGGCATTTAGGGTCGCTGGTGAGTGGCTGGCAATGAGAAAGTATAGGAGGAGAAGCTGGATTTTGATTTCTCGAACTGCGCGAGGATTGGTGCATTTGGGAGGCCATGAGGCAATAGGATTTAGGCAGGTTCGTCAGCGTGGGTTACAGATGCCATACCCCCACCCGGAAGGGCGGGCTGCACCAAACCTGATGGGTCTGAGGCGCGGCCTCTCTGGACTCAGAACTCAGCATTCGACCTCGCTTTCGACAACGGATCGAGCCAGTCGGATTCCCTAACTGTCGGCTGTGGGCGGAAGCGCAATGCCCAAACAAATGTTACCATGCGAGGACTGACCCCATCGGCCGATGGGGTCAGTCCTCCTGAGTAAGTCGCTGTAATCCGTTGATTATCAATGCTTGAAATTTGAG
>CAIQXC010000848.1 GCA_903875675.1 Akkermansiaceae bacterium | reverse complement strand
CGATCTCGTGGAAACCGAGGGAACCAACTACTGGTTCGATCACAGTGATGCCGAACTCGCCGCCCGCCTCGGCCTGCCCGCCGGCGTCAAAAAATGCCACGACACGCTCGACGTGTGGATCGACTCCGGTTGCTCGCACGTCGCGGTGTTAGATAAGCATCCGCAATTGCACGTCCCCTGCGACTTATACCTCGAGGCCACCGACCAGCATCGCGGCTGGTTCCAAAGCTCGCTCATGCTTAGCGTCGCCTATCGTGGCATCGCCCCTTACAAGACGGTCATGACTCATGGTTTTGTCGTCGATAAGGATAAGAAAAAACTCTCCAAGTCCGAGGCCGAAAAAGCCGGAAAACCGATTGATGCCGCGCATTTCTATAACCAATACGGAGCCGACATTGTCCGCCTGTGGGTCAGCAGCGTCGATTGGCAGAACGAGGTGCCCTTCAGCGAAGACCTCTTCAAACAAGTCGCCGAGCCATACCGGCGATTGCGCAATACCCTGCGCATTTTGTTAGGAAATCTTGACGGCTACATCGTCGGGCAGCCTGCCCACCCTGAGTACACACTGCTGGATCGATGGATTCTCGAACGCCTCCACGAGGTGACCGCCGAGTGTCTCAAATCCTATCAGGCATACGAATTCCGCAAGGTCTTCAATGCCCTCAACCAGTTTTGTACCACCGACCTCTCGGCCATCTACATCGATGCCACCAAGGACCGCATGTATTGTGATGCGCCGGACTCGCCGCGCCGCCGTGCCTCACAAGCGGCGATGCACGAGATTTTTGCCACGGTGGCCCGCCTGCTCGCGCCGATCCTCGCCTTCACCGCCGACGAGGCGTGGGAGCATGCCGCCTTCACCACCGGATCCGTTCACGAGCAAGACTTTCCCGCTCCCAACCCGGAATTTGTACCCGGTTCGGCGTCCCACCAGGCCGCCCGCCTGTTTGAAATCAAGTACGTCATCCAGACGGCCATCGAGGCATGCATTCAGGCCAAGGAATTCACCCGCAACAACGAGGCGGATATTTATCTAACGCTTTCTGATGGGGATGCCGTGCTGTTGCCGTTGCTCAATGACCGCGAGTTTTCCACGGAGTTTTTTATCATCGCCGGGCTAACAGCCACCTTGGGCGAGGCCCTCAGTGCCAGCGCCCGCAAGACCGATCACTCCCTCTGCCCGCGCTGCCGAAAACTCGAACCACTGCTTCCTATCGGCCTTTGCCAGCGCTGCGCGGAAGTGATAAAATAATGATAGAAGACAGAAGATCGCTTTGCTCCCAGGCAGAAGATTGGGAAAGGTCCCTGTGCGTCACCTTCTCGGCTCTTCCTCTTGTCTTCTGTCTTCTGTCTTGTGTCTTGCAGTCTTCTGTCTCATTCCCGACAAACGACAACTCTTTTCCCCCATGACTTTCCCCCGCCTTCTCCTCTGCCTAACCCTCCCGCTCTATCTCCTCGATCAGGTGACCAAGTTTCTAACGGTGGCGTGTTTCCCGCCGCCGTGGTCAGAGCAAGAGCGGGTCATCCGCCTCATCCCCGATGTGTTCCATCTGGTGCGCATCCACAACCAGGGCGTCGCCTTTGGCTTCGGCAACGGCTCGGCCTGGGCACCAGTCGTATTCTTGTTCATGCCGTTGCTGGCGCTGGTGATGATCCGCCTGTTCTGGCTCAAGGGCGTCTTCCATCATATTCTGTCCAAAATTGCGGTGGCTCTGCTGCTGTGCGGTATTTTGGGCAACCTGACCGACCGGTTAGTCCAAGGCTTCCTGCTCCACGAGCACCTCGGCGAGTCATTTTGGAGCCGCCTATCTGCCGGATATGTCGTGGATTTCCTCTACGTGAAACTGCCGTTTTATGACAAGTTGGTGCCCGCCAGTGGGGGGTGGTGGCCGGCCTTCAACGTGGCGGATTCCTGCATCTGTGTCGCCGCCTGTTTGTTGTTCATCGGCGGCTTGCGCGAGGATAAACTACATGAGGTGTGAGGCTTCGCCTGGAGCCAAAACTCAGGAGCCACCGCCAATGGCGGAACTTCGGCCAATGATGTTAGAAATGCCAGCAGCGCCACAGCTTCAGAACTCAGCATTCGACCTCGCTTTCGACAACGGAGCGAGCCAGTCGGATTCCCTAACTGTCGGCTGTGGGCGGAAGCGCAATGCCCAAACAAATGTT
>CAIQXC010000847.1 GCA_903875675.1 Akkermansiaceae bacterium | reverse complement strand
CGTGTGCGATCCCGTGCCACCGGCTTTTTCGTCGGCCCGTACCACTTGTCGGTCCACTCAATCTGCCACTCCAACCCTTTATCGGCATGGCAGGTGTTGCAGGCGTTAGGGATACCCAATTCCTTTGTCAGAATGGGATCGGGACTCGGAAACCGGTGGTCACTCCGTGCATCGCGGCCCATGTAAATGGATTTTGGCATGTGGCAGTCAACACAGCGACTGCCTGCACCGCCCGGTTTGTGAAACGTATGGACCTGCGCATCGATAACAATTGCACCGCGCACACCGGCGGCATGGCACTGCATGCACAACGTGTTGGTATCCACCGCAGGCTTGCCACCCTTGGGCGTGGCGGCGTGGGAATCGTGACAATCGATACAGGAAATCCCCTTGTGACCCATCCGAGAAAGCAGCAGGGATGTAAAGTTGTAGTCCTCATCGATCTGCTGCCCATCCGGGTGATAGAGACCCGGCTGGCTCGGCAACGCCAGACTGTAGTGGTCAAAGAAATTGTCGCCCGGCTGAAACTCCTCGTCCAACTCCTCACGCCGACTGTGGCAACTGGCACACACATGCATCCACTGCTGCGACGTGTACTTTTTCTTGAAATCAATGATACATTCGTTAGATCCGCGCTTTTCCCGTGACGGCCCGTGGCACTGCGCGCATCCGACGCCCTGCTCTAGCCAACCGGTGGCATAGCCGTCCGTCTCCGACTGGTAGTTTTTCCGATACCGGGTGAAGTGGCAGTAGGCGCACTGGCTGTTCCAGTTCATGCCGCGCTGCGTCCAATGCCCCCATTCCTGAGGCTGGCGCTGGTCGCTGCCAAACATGCTGAACCATTCCTGTTTGGACGGATCCCATGCGGCGTCCGGCACCTGATAGCGGCCCTTGCCAAAATCCAGCACATATTGGATCAACGGCCGGTGGCCGATCGCCATCTGAGGGGTCAGCGAGATGGGTTTCACCCCAGCGCCCTCATCCTGCCACTCGATGCGTGGGGCTGACTCGCCGCCAGAGAACTGCCAGCGCACAGTGCCGAGGTCCAGCGGCTTGGCCCGAAATGCCCAGGTATCCTCGACGGCCCCGAGCTTGCGATGGGCCAAGGCGTGCATGGAGCTCTGCCAGACTTTGTCCGCTTCCTGATGGCAGGCGCGACACTCGGCCGACTTCGCTATGTGCGGCAAATCTGCTGGACTGGCCTCCCCCACCCCGCCATTGGCAGATTTCCGCTCGCACGAGCCCAGCCCGAGTGCCAGCGGAAGCACCAACACCAGCGTCCGGATGATCCTCACGCAGCAGATGTGCGCCAATTCACCCAACCTCGCAAGCCTCAATTCTTCAACCCCAACGTCGCCTAACAGCTACCGCAACCGTTCATTCACCTTGGCCATCACTGCAAAGGCATCTGCGACGTAAAGCACATCCGCCTTGCCGCGGGCCCAGCCGCAATTGGCGTCCAGCGAGATGGCGCGACGTTCACCGATGAATCGCCAGCCGACGGTGTGGGGTTCCTCGCCGTGGCAACAGGTAGCCAACCCCTTGGCGTGACGCGGGGTGGAACCCGTCTGGCCAACCTGATTGAGATGACTGAGAAACGGCAGAATCGCCTGCCCCTCGCCGCCGAGATCGACCAACGACTTGGTGCTGCCTAACGAAGCACGGGCACCCCGCAAAAAGTCAAGGATGAGTGTCTCCGCCTCGCCGAGCTTGATCTGGCCATCAGCTTGCTTCTTGGTCCAACCCGCACCCGTGACAAATAGCAACTCCGCATCCGGACGGATCGTCTGCTGGTCCGCAGCAGGTGCCTCAAAGCCCACAACACGGGTCCGGCACTCAGGTTGTGTTAGAGCAACGGCTTCCAGATGGGCTGAGCCGGCGGCGCCTTGCCAAGCCGGCGCGATGCCGCCTTCCAGCGCCAGCAGCCACGGGCGGGTGCTGCGGGTGAACACGGCTTCCATGCGCTGGCGGTAGAACCATCGGGAAATGTGGGCTTGGCCGCTACTCGCATCAATGCCGGTGACGTGGGTATCGGCTCGGCCGCCGAGGCGATGGGCGACGCCGGGCAGCACCCGGTTCCAGCGCGATGTGGCTGGAACAGTGATAAGCGTGGCACCTGCAGCGCGGCAAAGTGCTTCGGCAGCAGCGGCGTCCGTCGCATAGCGGGCCTGCGAAAATTCGCCGCCAGAGACGCTTAGAAACCTGCCGGCACCGCAACCGGCGATCGCGTCGGCGGCGGGTCCGGGGTTCTCACCGATCAAACCGACGCTCAACGGGGTGCCGAGGGATGCAGCCAGTTGCACGCTGGCGGCGAGGGCTTCAAGGGCGGCTTTGGCGAGGCTGCCGTCAGCTTCAGTGTGGGCAAGAAAAAGGGTGCTCATGAGGGGAGAGTTGAATCTTATTAGTTAGAAGTTATTGGTAAAAAGACAGAAGACAGAAGACAGAAGACAGAAGACAGAAGAAAAGAGGACGGATTCGACATATCTTGTCTTCTGTCTTCTGTCTCCCAGTCTTCTGTCTCTCTTTCTTCATTCGCCTCTGATCCAGGCGACGAGTTCGGCGGCAATCTGTTCGGCTGGCTGGTCCTTGATGATCTGGGTGGCACGGGCCTGCTTGGGCAATGATACCGAGGCAAACGTGATGTCGCCGGTACCCACCGCCGCAGCCTTGGCTTTTTGCAGCACCGGCATGATGCCGCGCATGTTAGCCATGCCCACCTGTGGGTTGTTGCGCGGCTCGGGCAGGTTGCCAGTCGCCCAGCCAAGCACGGCGGGCGGCCCACTGCAAACCGACACTTGGTGCTTGCCTCCCTCCACACGCTCCAAAATGCGCAGGCTGGCGTCGTCGCCAATGGTTAGAGAATCGACGCCTTGGAATTGCTCGGTGATGCCGAGCTGCTCGCCGACGAGCTGCAGGGTGGCTCCGGTGCCGCGCGAGGCGCTTTCCCAGCCGCCAAAAAGCAGCACGTTGGCCAGCTCGAGGCCGGGGATGGTACCGATGGCCTCTGCGAGAGCGGCGGCGGTTTCCGCGGCGTCGGTGAAGCCGCCGGCCGGGCCGTCGAGGGCGATGAGTTCGAAGGGGACTTTTTGGGCCACGCTCATCATCACTTGCTGCAGCTTGGCCTTGGGGCCGAGGCTCACCAGCCAGACTTTGCTGCCGGGATGCTTGGCGGCAAGATTGGCCGCCTCATAAAGCGCGTGGCCCGCCCAGGGATCCAGCGACGAGGGCAGCATCATTTCATTTTTCAAGGCCGGTCCGTTCGCGCCGACGATCGGCTCAAGGGTTTGCAAGGGATCAGGCACGAGACTGCCGCAGACGATGATTTGGAAGGGCATGTGATTGGTTATGGCTTAGAAGTGATCAGGGAAGACAAAGAGGCATGGAGACCGAGGGCCGGACGCAAGCGGAAAAAACGCCCGTAGCCACCAAGACTCACGGCTGAATACGGATGACCGGGCGGAAGGCACGCGGAAAATACGGGACCACGGGCCCCGAGGCAAGCCAAGTTATTGGGCAGAAGTTTCTTCTACAAGTGGCTGGGTGCTGCAATCGCAGCAGAGGGTTCCGTCAACCCTCGGCTTTTCCTTTGAAACGGAGCGTGTATTAGGACGGATCCGGGCGAAACTCCTTGCCACTGCGGTTCCAGGGTGCCAAAGCCAGAAAAATGGCAAGGCCACAAATGTCAGTGATGCCAGCGAAAACCAAACCGCCACCGACAAATGCGGATAATATAAAAAACCCGGGATGATAGAACCAACCGAGGCTCACTCCTGTTAGAACAAGCAGACCGGCCCCGATGCGCACTTGGCGTTCGATCGAAATTGTCTTGCGGCCCCTCAGCACGGGCAGTCCGGCAGCGCTCCATGCTTGGGTGCCGCCTTCGACCACGCGAAGGTTGTCGAGTCCGGCACTCTGCAGGCGTGCGGCCGCCTTGACGGCCCGGATTCCCGAGGCGCATAACAAGTGGACCGGCCCGGGGTTGCCACCTAGCGCGGCCTCGACCCGTTGTCGGCTCAACACATCGAGCGGGATGAGAATGGCACCGAGGG
>CAIQXC010000846.1 GCA_903875675.1 Akkermansiaceae bacterium | reverse complement strand
GTTGAAGCACAAACGCAGCGAATATGGCGGAACGACGTCGAAAGAAGTGACGCGGAAGATGGGATGTTTCATGATGCTAATCTATTGCAAGGGAATGATCGGTGATGGTTTTCGGCCATCCAGCAGAAGCTGCCAGTCGGCACCAAGTTCATCCTGGTGAAGCTCCGCCCATGCCTCGACGAGCCGCTGCTGGCGCTGCGGAATAAATCCGATAATGAGGGCCACAGGTGAAATGGCAAATACCGCAACGTGATCATTGTAGTACGCGTGAAAGTGCGGGTCGTGATGTCGCTCCGAAGGTTCGGAGAACATCCGAATGATGATACCGTAAAAACGCGAGAGTTCAGGCATGACGCGGCTTTCCACAGGAAACTTACCAGTTTCATTGGGTGTCACAAGCCCGAATGCTCGAAAGGCGGGACCGGGTGCGTGAACGCTGTGTTGATCACGCTCCGGCATCATGATCAGGCCAATCATGGAGTGTGGCGGGATCGAAGCCGGCTCCGCATGGCCAAACGGCCGTGTGGATTTCTGGATCGAGAGAGACTTGGGCAAAGATCTGCGGATCATGAGGGGGCCCATCAAGTTCCCCCTCAAGAATGGGTTCAAAATCAATCGTTCGGGTCAGACCGTCGTTGAAGCGCAAACGCAGCGAATATGGCAGCGCAAGGTCGAAAGGGGGAAAATCTTTCCGAGTGACAGAAGAGAATTGGCGGAGTAGCCTGCCCCTGCAAGCGGCGATGTGGATATTCATTGAAGAGAACTGGCGCAATGGGATCGAGATATTCATTCTCGCGGTGTGCAATTATCAAATTTACCGGGCCTTTCGTGCCACCCGCGGGGCGCAGATTTTGGTGGGTCTGGGGATCATCATTGTGGTGCTCACGGTGGTGTCCCAAGTGGCGAATTTCACCGTTATCAGCTGGCTTGTCACCCGTGCCACGGCCTTGCTGGCGTTTGCTCTGGTCGTTATTTTCCAGCCTGAGTTGCGGGACGCCTTGGCGCGTCTTGGCAGCAAGAGTTTTTTTTCCTATTCGAGCAAGCGCCGCCTGGCCTTTTTGGAGCGACTCGCTGACGCCGTGATCATGCTGTCCAAAAAACGTGTGGGGGCTCTCTTTGCCATCGAGCGGGGCATCAGTCTGAAAAAATTCCTCGATACCGGCGTGCCCATCGACGCCCAGTTCTCGCCCGAGTTGGCCCTCACCGTCTTCCACCCCAAAACCCCGCTGCACGACGGCGGCATGATCCTCGCCGATGACCGCATCGCCGGCGCCGCCTGCGTGTTTCCCGTCACACAACGCGAAATGCACGACCGCTCCACCGGCCTTCGCCACCGAGCCGCCATCGGCCTCGCCGAGGAAACCGACGCGGTCACCGTCGTCGTCAGCGAGGAAACCGGCGGCATCTCCATCTGCGTCGAGGGCCGCATCGAACGCAACCTCACCGAAAAACAATTCCGCGAAAACCTCGCGAAAATCTTTCTAACCGGCAACAGCGACTATGATAATATCCCTTCCGAAAAATTGGATCGCCAAGCTTCTGGCGCTGCTGCTGGCAGTCGCGATCTGGTTTCTGATTAAGGATCACCTCAAGGAAACCGCTGGCAAACCCCCGCTGCCCCAGCCAACCATTGTGGTGCCCGAACCCGGCAGCAAGTGAGCCGCGTCGCATCCACGTCACGGCTGCAGCCGGATGTGATCGATGAGGCGCACATCGCCGTAAAACACCGCCGTGGCGAGCAGCGCCGGACGCTCGATGCGCTCCACCGATTCTAACGATTCGGCATCGACCAGCGACAGGTAGTCCACGCGCAGCAGCCCGCTGACCCCGATGACTTGGCGGACCACGGCCAGCAAATCCGTTGGCGTGCGGGTGCCGGCTTGGAATGCCGCCTGTGCCGCTAACAAGGCCTGTCGGAGGCGGGGCGCGTCGGCTCGCTGGGCGGCACTTAGGCGCACGTTGCGGGATGACATGGCGAGGCCGTCGGCTTCTCGCACGGTGGGGTGAGAGATGAGGGTCACGGGCACATTCAGATCGCGGACCATGCGCCGGATCACCGCGAGTTGCTGAAAATCCTTCTCGCCGAAGACCGCCATCTCACAGCCGCTGAGCAAAAATAATTTGAGCACCACCGTGCAAACCCCGTCAAAATGTCCGGGTCGCGCAGCGCCACAGAGGCTGCGCGAGAGTTGCGTCTCTTGGACCGTCACCGAGCGGTCCGCTGCGTACATCGCCGCCGCTTCCGGCGCAAATACCACCCCCACCCCCGCCCCCCGGCAAGCCGCCAGATCCGCCTCCTGCGGCCGCGGATAGGCCGCGAGGTCCTCAGCGCGGTCAAACTGGATCGGATTGACAAACAGGGAAACCACCACCGTGCCCTGGGTGCCAGCAAGCACATGAGCGCGGTGGATCAAGGCCAGATGCCCTTGATGGAGAGCGCCCATGGTAGGCACCAACACCCGGGGTCGGCCGTGTTCCGCCAAGGCCGCCATCATCTCGCTTGCTTGCGTTACCACTTTCATGGTTGCAGGCTAACGCATTTACCGCCGCCCGCAACCCCCGAAGTTGCACCATGGGTCGCTGCGGCCCGGCAAACCACCGGAGATTTTTTTTCAAAAAAGCGCAGGATTTTGCTTGCCAAGGGGCACTGGGTTCTCTATCTCCGCAGCCCCTCCTTGCGTCGCATTTCAACCAACGAAGATCCGGGGGGACCCTGCATGCGGCGGATCTTCAAAAATAGCCCGGCCTGTTTCAAGGCGGGAATCCACAGACATTATGATCAACGAACTCATCACCGAAATGGTGGACGCTGGCGTCCATTACGGCCATCAGACCAAGAAATGGAATCCGCGCATGAAGCCTTACCTGATGAAGGACAAAGGCGGCATCTACATCATCAATCTGGAGAAAACCGTCCAATGCCTCGATAAGGCGTCCGACTTCCTATCCGATCTCGTCGGCAAAGGCCGCAAGGTCCTCTTCGTCGGCTGCAAACGCCAGGCCCAAGACGCCATCCGCGAGGCAGCCGAAGCCACCGGCCAATTCTACGTCAACCACCGCTGGCTCGGCGGCATGCTCACCAACTCCGCCACCGTCCGCAAGAGCATCGAACGCCTCAAGTACCTCGAAACCATCGAGAAACAGCCGGAGTTCAAGGCCATGTCCAAAAAGGAACTCGCCGCCCTCGGCCGCGAACGCGAAAAACTCCTCCGCAACCTCCGCGGCGTCCGCGATATGGAACGCAAACCCGATGCCGTGGTCATCGTCGATTCCGCCCGCGAAACCATCGCCGTGGCAGAT
>CAIQXC010000845.1 GCA_903875675.1 Akkermansiaceae bacterium | reverse complement strand
CGCCCGTGCCATGGGACCGGAGAGCGTATTCATCACCTATCAATTTTCTCTGCAGCTTTGCGAGCACGAGCTTTTTGACCTCAAGCGCAGCGAGCGTTGTTTGTTCAACGTGCCGCCACTCAATGTGCTCGAACTTAAAAAATCCCTCTCCGCGATGCAGTAGAAGCCGGGGGCGGAAGCCGTTGCCAGAGGCAACTCGCATTCCCTCCCCTTCGCACGCCATTTGGCAAGTGTCGCTGCCACCCGCAAACCCTGGCGAATTTTGTTGATGGATCCGGCCGATCCGAGCCGTTTAACGGATGGACGCGAGCCCAAACCGGACGCTCCAGATTCTAACACACCTATACATTATGTGCGGCTACCTACGATCCGTTTTCCTAACATCCATGCTGATGTCTCTTGCTGTGGGGGCCAGAGCGCAGGGTGAGGTGGTCGATTTTGGGGCTGCTGAGTGGATTTGGTCGCCACCTCCGGCAGGGTCCACGGCCTTGAACCAGCCAGCGGGCTCGGCGTGGTTTCGGAGCAGCGTGACCGTGTCTGAGAAGGCGCAGATTCGTTCGGCGCAGTTGCTCATCACAGCGGACAACCTCTACACCGTCTTCCTCAATGGCCAGTATGTCGTCGAGAGCGAAGCGGATCCCAATGCCTGGAACCGGCCCAAGCGGCTCGACGTCGCCCCTCTCCTGGCGGCCGGTCACAACGTCATCGCCATCGAGGCGGTCAACACCGCGCCGGGGCCAGCCGGTCTGCTGGTGCGGCTCGTCGTCGAGTTGATGGACGGTGGAACTGCCGAGCTGCTAACAAACCCGACCTGGAAATGTGCCACCGAGGAGCCGCCCAACTGGCAGCAGCCTGCGCTCAATGACCAAGCATGGGCAGCATCTATCAGCTTGGGGGCCATCGGAGCGGGACCGTGGGGCAAGTTTGCGTTCCATGCTCCACTGGAGCCTGCTGGCAACCGGGAGCGAGGTGGCGAACCCGCGCCTCCGGCCGACTTTATTTGGCCTGAGTCGGTGGCCTTTGTGGGGGATGATTGCAGTCTTTACCGGCCGACTGGAGGGACCGGCAACAGCTACGACAGCTTGTCGGTGACTGTGTTTAATCCGCGTGATTCCCGGGCGTTTCCCGAGCACGACCTGCCCTCTCCGATGAAGGTCGGGCACAAACTCTATCTCTTGCAACCCGCCAAGCCGGGAACGGTGCCGCAGCCGCTGCTCGACGCCGGCCGCGGGGCGCTGGGCTCGCCATCCGTCTCGTTCGACGGTCGTTGGATCTATCTATCCATGGCCCCCGCTGGCGAGGGGTTTTTCCATATCTATAAACTGAGTGCCGCAGGCGGGGTGCCGCAAAAACTAACTGACGGACCGTTTCACGATATTGACCCCTGCGAATTGCCCGATGGCAGGATCGTGTTCACCTCCACGCGCATCGGCACCTTCGAGGAATATCACAATCCGCCGTCGCGGGCTTTGTTCACCATGCATGCCGACGGCCGCAATATCTCCGCCCTTACCAACACCATCGTCTTCGATAACGAGCCCGAGGTGCTCGCCGACGGCCGCATTCTGTTTATCCGATCTGACAATTTTTTTGGTCGTGGCAAGGTTGAGACACTGTTGCACGCGATCCATCCGGACGGCACTGCGGGGGTCACTGAGTTTGGCTTGGATCTGGGTCCGGAGTACGGCGAGCGCCTGCGGGCCTTCAACTGCGGCAGCCCGGCTCCCATGGCCGATGGACGGGTTGCATTTCTAACGGAATCCGGGATTGCGGTGGGCCGCCCTGGATCGGGAACCGGGGAGTTGCTCCACCTGCAAGTGGCCGCCGGTGATGTGGCGGCAATGCCTGATGGGCGCTTGCTGTGCAGTCTGCCGGGCCGGGCAAAATTTGGCAAGCGGGGCCGTGTGGCGGGTTCAAGCGTTCCGGCGACGAGTTATCACCGACTGGCGGTGGTCGATCCAACCAAGGCTGATGCCAAGCCGGTGGTCATCTTTGATTCGCCGGATGCGCCATTGCACTCGCCGGTGTTCCTTGGTGCCCGCCAACGCCCGCCGATCCTGCCAGACAACGTGGACCCGCTCGTCGCCGCCGCCCCTCATCCCACCGGTGTCTTGGTCTGCAAAAACACCCGCTTCACCAAAAATACCACAGCCGGCTGGCCGCATGTGCGTGCCGTCCGGGTACTCGCCAGCAAGGGCCTGACCCTGCGCTCGTCCCATTCGTATATCGTCCACGCCGGCAGTGAAGTCACCGAGTTAGGCACTGTGCCGCTGGCGGCGGACGGTTCGTTCGCCGTGGAGGTGCCCGCCGACACCCCGATTGCTTTTCAGGCGGTCGATGGCGAAGGCCGTTCCGAACTCAATGAAATGTCTTGGATCTTTGTCCGCCCGGGGGAAACCCGCAGCTGCGTCGGCTGCCATCAACCCCGGCAGTTGGCACCGTCGGTGCCATTGCAAAGCGTGCAGGCGTTGCGGGTCAAGCCTCTGGCGTTGCTAGGCACGGGCGACCCGCTGATTTTCCGCGGCAACAACGCGGCGGTCACCGGCATGATGGAGTTGCAGTTCGATCGCTACCGGCAAGTCGCAGGCATCAACCGCCACAGCGACACCTCCGATCCCTCAGCCACCGGCAATCAGGAAGTCGCTTCCCTCATCGCCCGCTTGCAGCAGCCCGATGCCGCCCTCAGGCTCGGGGCCATCCAGCGCCTCGGCTTGTTCCGCAACCGCAGTGCCGCCCCGGCCTTGGCAAAATGCCTCCGCGGTCAACCCCGCGAACTGCGCGTCGCCGCCGCCATCGCCCTCGCCGCTTGCGGCACTCGCGAGTCCTGCCCACCCCTCATTGAGGCCTTGCGGGACCCAGACCCACCCGTCGCCAGCGCTGCGGCACTCGCTCTGGAAAATCTAACCGGGACCCCGCCGCCGCCAGCTTCGTTGCAAGCGGCTACATGCCAGGCCGATGCGTGGCAAGCTTGGTTGCAGGCGAATCCGTGGGATTTGCTAGAAGCCGGATTGCTTAAACGCTTGGCGGGCAAGGATCGCGATGACGTCCGCAAGGCGGCAGTGGCGCTCGGGCACGTCGGCGCTGCCGCCGGCTGCCGCGCCCTGCGTGAGTATGTGACCCACGAACGTGAGAATAATCCGTTGCCACAATGGCATAGCAGCCACGGTGGCGACAGCGCACGCTTCAATTCCCCCGCTGACGTGAATCCGCGCACGCTGCAGGCGGCAGTGCGTGCCCTTGGCTGGCTGGCTGACGTAGAGGCCGTGCCGCTGCTTGCCGAGACGCTGCGCCGGAACTTGGACCCACAAAGCGCGAACTTGTTTTTAGCGGAGGCGGCGGTGGAGGCGCTTGGGCACATTGGCACGCCGGAGGCTGTGGCCACCTTGATCGATGTCTTTGCCAAATTGCCGCCTTACCCCGATTATACCCGTTGGTATGGGGATCACGATGCCCTGATCGCCTGCCACTCGTCGCCGGTCCATGCCTATATCATTGAAGCGCTCGACGCACTGGGTGCCACAAACACCGCCACCATTGTGCCGGCTCTCATTCGCTCGGTGCCGACCGATCCGGACCGCGCTCTCTTGCCCGGCAACGATGATTACGAAACCTTGGTGGGCCGGGTCATCCGCCGCAGTGGCCAAGCCAACACCGTGATCGATACCTGCCTCGCCATCCTTGGCGATGCCCAAGCAACCCAACAACCGGACGTCGCCAAGGCCATTGCAACGGTCCACGGCGCTTGGGCCGGCACCCCCGACCCGCTCAACCGCGCCGCACAAATCCTTTCGCTTGTGTGTCGCGATCGCGCTTACGAGCCGCGCTTGCGGGCGGCATTGCTACGCTACTGGAACCAGCCGGTGGACATCCGGCGGGTGTTTGATACCGGTATTCCTGTCGTCAACCAATTGCCAACCCGCCATTGGGTGGCATTCTTCCTCGCTCGCACGCTCGGCAATCTGGGCGACCCACACTCGCTGGAAACCTTGGTCGAACTGTTGGAGAAATCCCCAACCGAAGCCGCCAGTGGCCGCCCCGATCCCCTCGGCCCCGGCGTGCTGTTCTTGCACAACGACCTGACCCCATGCTGGCGGGCCGAGGTGGCTTGGGCACTGGGTCGCCTCGGTGATGCACGGGCATGGCCCGTCCTCCTCAAAACCCTCACCAACCTCGAAAATGCCACCGATACCCGCTACGCCGCCGCCATCGCCGCCGGCAAACTCGCCAATACCGCTGGCCTAACGGAATTGCACCGCCTCGCCGCCGATTACCCGGAAATCTCAGTGCGCCGCGCCCTCCTCATGCGCTGAGCCAACACATGCGCGGCCCATGCGCCGCCACCGCATGGAGTGCGGCGGGAACGCGCGGAGCCCCATAAGTGCTAACTTTACCCAGCGTATGAAAAAATGAGAAAACCTGGTGACTGCCCAAATTTTCCATTGCCTTCTGATTTCCGGGATAGGGTGAGAGTCGCCGATGTGGAGAATTGGAAACAAAACACCTTTGGGATCAAGAATCTGCTAATTTACCATTCATCCCATCTTCCTTTGCGCCTTTGCGCCTTTGCGCGAGGCAATCTATATACCTCGGCACCTTTCACAACGGCTGCCTCACTGCCAATCCATTCATCCTGGTTAAGAGTTTTCTCGCGCAAAGGCGCAAAGG
>CAIQXC010000844.1 GCA_903875675.1 Akkermansiaceae bacterium | reverse complement strand
GTTCTTTACGCCCCCGGCGATTGCCCGGTATTTGGCAGGGTGGTTTCGGCCTGCCGGGTTCAATCGTCCTTCCCTCCGCTTGCTCGATCCCGGTGCAGGAGGCAGCGCGCTGACCGCAGCGGTGGTAGATATTCCCCGTCAGCAACAGAAAGAGCGCTCGGCCCTCACCTTGCTTGCTTTAGCCGATATCAAGCCCCACACCCTCTGGAAAATGGCCGTCGCGCCGTTGCGTCGAATCACCGAAATGATGGATTGGATGCGCGATCATTGCGACATCCATTGCGCCCCGAACACACGCGAAACGATCCGCCGGCAAACGGTTCATCAGTTTGTCCAGCATGGTGTTTTGATAGAAAACCCCGCCGGCCCGGACCGCCCGATGAACAACGGAAGTCGCTTTCTCGGTCCATATTTCGAGTAACGCCCCCCCAACTGCGCGGATATTGTGATTTGCGCGGCGTATCCGCGTTTTCCCATTAGCAGAGTTGACGGCTGGGAATTTTTGACTAGCATCCCGCGGCGCGGGCGGATACGCTGTCCGGCGCTTTCCCTAACGCATTCCCAAATACACAGTCATGACTACTATTGCCATCAATGGATTCGGTCGCATCGGACGCCTTGTCTTCCGTGCCCTCGTCGAGCAAGGCCACCTCGGCACCACCTTCAACGTGGTTGCCGTAGGCGATATCGTGCCCGCCGACAACCTCGCTTACCTTCTCAAGTACGACTCCACTCAAGGCCGCTTCGCCGGCACGGTGTCCTCCAAAAAATCCTCCCCGGAGCTCGAAGAGGATGATGTCCTCGTCGTCAATGGCCGTGAAATCAAGGTCGTCAGCGCCAGAACCCCCGCCGATCTGCCTTGGAAGGCCCTCGGCGTGGAAGTGGTCATCGAATCCACCGGCCTGTTCACCGATGCCGAAAAAGCCAAGGGCCATCTGACAGCCGGGGCAAAAAAGGTGATTATTTCCGCTCCGGCCAAGGGCGAGGACGTGACCATCGTCCAAGGCGTGAACGATGGGACGTACGATCCGGCGAACCACCACATCATTTCCAACGCGAGCTGCACGACCAACTGCCTGGCGCCGGTGGTGCACGTTCTGCTCAAGGAAGGGTTCGGGATTGCCGAGGGCCTGATGACCACCGTGCATTCCTACACCGCCACTCAAAAAACCGTGGATGGTCCGTCCAAGAAGGATTGGAAGGGTGGCCGTACCGCCGCGCTCAACATCATTCCCTCCACCACCGGTGCTGCCAAGGCCGTCGCGCTGGTTTGCCCGGAAGTCAAAGGCAAGCTCACTGGCATGGCCTTCCGAGTGCCCACTCCGACGGTTTCCGTGGTGGACCTCACCATCAAGACCGTCAAGCCGACCTCTCTGGCCGAGATCAAAGCGGCGATGAAAAATGCCTCTGAGACCTACCTCAAAGGCATCCTTGAATACACCGAAGACGAAGTGGTTTCCACCGACTTCATCCATCACAAGGCGTCGTCCATCTTCGACGGCGGCTCGTCCATCGAGCTCAACTCCACCTTCTTCAAGCTCGTTAGCTGGTATGACAACGAGTGGGGCTACTCCAACCGCGTCATCGACCTGCTCTCCGACGTCGTCAAAAAGGGCATCTAATCATCAGTCTCCCACATCGGGGATTTTCCATACGGCGGTCCGCAAGGGCCGCCGTTTTTATTGAGCCGTCGATCTCCCGCTCGAGGGTCTGGAGGTATCATTGCCGCAGAATTCCACCTCAAACACCGCTCCAGGCCCGGCACCGATTTCCAGCCGCCCGCCAAGTTGGCGGGCCAGATCACCGACCACCTTCAGCCCCAGCGATGTGAGATGCGCCAAGTCAAAACCCGGCGGCAGACCCACCCCATCGTCGGCCACGCGCAGGTGCCAGACGGGGCCGCCCTCAAGCGGTTGGAGTCCGACGCACAGCACGCCGCAGCGACCATCCGGATAGGCATGTTTGAGGGCGTTGGTAACCAACTCGTTGACAAGCAAGCCGCAGGGGATGGCCTTGTCGATGCCTAGCAGACCTGGAGCCAAATCCATCTGAAGCCGGATGGTGCCGGAGGTGGCCGCCGAGCTGCGCACCAATTGCGTGCAAAGGCTCCTGAGATATGCGGCAAGGTCCACAGCGGCTAGATTGTCCGAACGGTAAAGGTGCTCATGGATCAAGGCCATGGATCCCACCCGGCCCCGCATATCCAACAATGCCGACTTGGCATCGCTGCTTGCAATCCGGTTAGCCTGGAGGTTCAACAGGCTGCTGACAATTTGCAAATTGTTTTTCACCCGGTGATGAATCTCCTTGAGCAGGACGACCTTGTCGGCCAATGCCACCTGCAGCGCGGCCTCCACCTGTTTGCGCTCGGTGATATCCTGGAAGAAGCCATAAACTCGCTGGTGCTTTAGATCTGCGTGGCCGATCGCCTTGACCCAGCGCAAGTTGCCTTTGGCGGTGATAATTTCCAATTCCAGATCGAACGACTCGCCCTGCATGACAGCCGCCCTAACCGCCCGTTCAATCGTCGGCCGGGAGTCGGGGGTGTAGAAACTCACACCGGTATCGACGGTTGGGTTGAAGGTGCGATCCAATTCGTGGATCCTGTAGATCTCCTCGGTCCAAGTTTGCTGTCCAGTGAGCACATTGAATTCCCAGCCGCCTACTTTTCCAACCTCCTCGGTCTCAGTGAGCATGCGATGGCTATTTTCCAGTAGCTGTGCTACCGCCGCCCGCTCCCGGTGAAACCGGTCCAACTGCTGCCACCAAATCAATCCCGCCCCGCCCGCAACACTGAAAAGCAACATGCCGACCACCCCGAACACCTGCCAGAATTGCCTGTGCATCGGCGCTTGCGCCTCCGCAGCATCCACCTTGGTCACCAAGTACCATGGCGAATCAGGCAGCGCCAGCGCGACACTGAGCACTGGCACACCACGGTAGTCCACACCTTGGATAAATCCTGAATGCCCCAAGACAGCTTGGACGGCGGGAATTTCAAGCCGCTGCAATGGGACGCGCAAGTTTAATGCAGCGTCCTGCCGAAACCGCAGGTCATTCAGATAAACCACCTCATTGCCTTCCCGACGCAGCAGCAGCGTCTCCGACGTCGGGCTGGACTTGGAAGAGCGCTGGATCAGCGGATTCAGATAGACGTCCGGGTCGATGCGCAACACGAGCAGGCCCAGCGGCGGACGAGCCGGTTGCGACTCGTCGAAAATGGGCACCATGACGGCCAGATACACGTCCTGATTGGATTCGTTGCGATAGAAATCCTGCAACACCACCCGGTCCGATCGAAGGATTTCGCCTGACTGCTGCAAAATGAGCGCCGCCACCGGCTCCTCCGGTTCCGGCACCGTCATCCGGGTGACGCCTTGGGAGTCGAGCAGGAAAACCCGGTTATATTGATAGGCTGATTGATATTTGCCAAGCCACGTTTTGAGTTCGCGGGAGGCACCGGCATCCGTAGGCGTTTCCAGCACGCGCCGGGCCAGGGCGGCAATAGCCGCGTTGTGAAAGAGTACGCGGCCATCCGCCAGCCGCTCCTCGCGGTAGCGCGACAATTGGTCCACTTTGCTTTGTGCCAAGAAGACGAGCTCCTGCTCGACGGCGGCGTGATGTTTTCGCGCCAGACTCCGGAAGTACCAAACCCCGGTGGTAACAATGCCCGCCGCCAGCATGAGACTGATGGCAACGAAAACCGTTCGCGCCGGACGCTCGCCTCCTTGGTTAGATTCACGTCCGTCGAACGCTGCGTGGAGGATGAGCATGGGAACAATCAGGATTGCCAGCAGCAACTGCAAGTTGATCAAATTCAAATTCTGGTTCTCGCCCTGAAACGGTCCCCCGCCAAAAGCCAGCACCCCGATTTTCATCGCTGCAAAGGCGGCAAGGAAGCTCAAAGCCACCCGCGAATCACAGCGGCACGCAATCCACATCAGCAGTGGCAAGGCAAGAAACGTCACCGTCACCTCGGCCTGCGGAGCGAGCCACAGCCCAAAGGCGGTCAGGCAGCCGACGGCGGCAATTTCCTCGCAGCCAAAGCGACAACCGCGGAATCCGTCACACCAAGCTAGCAGTAATGGCGTTAGAAGCAACACCCCCATGCCATCGCCAATCCACCATGTACAGAGCACCTCGCCTGATTGGGACAAGGGGAGAATGCCCGCCAAGGCCAAAATGCCGACCCCGCAGGCCGCGCTGATGCCCGTGCCTAGCACGCCACCATAGCCGATGAGCCGGATCATGTCCGAGGCCCGGTGGAGCGGATCACGGCGGGTACCCGGCCACTGGATCAGCCACACGGCGACGACGGCGCACAACGAGTCGCCGACGCCGTTGGCGGTGGCAGCTAACAGGCCCTTGAAGAGCACGGCGGCGGATGCGCTGCTGAAGTAGGCCCAGATATTGCCGACGAAGGCACCTAGGAAAATGCCCGGCCAGAGCCAATAGCCGCGGCGCAATATGACCGCAAGGATGATGCCGGAAGGCAGCCAGATAGGGGTGATGTTACCCGGCGGTATGGCGAATACTTGGCTCAGACGGGCGCTTCCAGCATAAACCAGCGCCAGCATCAGGCATTCCATGAGCCGCCGCAGGCGTGTCGCCGACGGCTCCGGTTGATAGATAGTTGGTTGGATACGGCTTCCGCTCATAAGCAATCAAGATATCCTCATATCCCGCCGTTTTCGCCATTCGAACAAAATTGTCAGGCTGGTCTCGGATGTTAGCCACCGCCCGGGCATGCGCCGATGTTGAGTTTCTC
>CAIQXC010000843.1 GCA_903875675.1 Akkermansiaceae bacterium | reverse complement strand
TCCAGCCATTGCTTCAGACGGGTTCGTTGGTCGTCGGGCATGAGCGGCTTCAGACTAGGATTGCAGGTGCCGGTTGGTCGGCGAGTTCCGCCGCACCGGACTCGAGCAGCCGTTCGATCTGCTCCTCTGACAGGGCGGCCAAGTCCACTTGGTCAACGGAGACCGGTTCGGGTGCCAAATTCGTCGCCTTGGCAGGACTGGCCCCGCCCAAATGTTCGGCGATCAAGGCGGCGATTTGGTTGATCGTGCGGGCCCGCATCAGGCTGGCCGGAGGCAGGGCCACGCCCATGGCGCTTTCAATCGAGTTTTCGATTTCCACAGCCATCAGTGAATCCAGTCCCAAGTCGGTGAGGGGCTGATCGGCTCGCAGCCCATCCGGTTTGACGCGCAGCACCGAGCCGACGACATCGCGCAGCGCCTGCCCGATGATGTCGAGTCGATCATCCGCTGAGGCGGCTTCGATCCTGACCCGCCAGTCACTCTTGGTGCCAGTGGATTCCACACCATCGACGCCGGCGGCGAAGATATGTTCTAGCAATGGACTTTCCTGGCTGCCGCGGAACGACTGCCGCCATTTCGACCAGTCCACCCGCAGCGCCAGCGCTTGGGTGGTGCCGGCGTTAAGGAACCCTTCCAGCAGAACGATCACCTCGCTAGGGGTGAGCGGTGTGGTGCCTTGGCGTGCGAGGTATTCTGCGACCCTCTCGTTGCGAGCGACATACCCTTCGCCGCCCAGCGCGCCCCAGTTGATGACCAGGGCGGGCAGACCGCAAGCATGCCGCTGATGAGCCAGCGCGTCGAGGAAGGCGTTGGCCGACGCATAGTTGGCTTGGGCCGAGTTGCCGAAGACACTTGAAACGGACGAGAACATCACAAAGCAATCCAGATCCATGCCCCGGGTCCCCTCGTGCAGCAACCAGGCACCGTAGGCTTTGGGTTCTATCACCTTTAGCATCCGGTCGCGGGTGAGTGCGGAGATTGGCGCGTCGTCGATGACCATTGCCAGGTGGAACACGCCCTTGAGCGGGTGTCCGGACGCCGAGATTTCATCTAGCAAACGGCGCACATCGGCAGGCGAGCCGGCATCGGCGCAGGTTACCTGAACGTCCACGCCACGAGCCCGCAAGAGGTTGAGAAACTCGATGGCGGCGGGAGTGGCCGCGCCGCTGCGGCTGGCCAGCATCAGATGTTTAGCGCCGCAGGTTACCAGCCATTCGGCGAGCACTTTTCCGAATCCACCGAACGCCCCGGTGATCAGGTAACAGGCATCGGCTTTGACCTCGAAAGCAGGTGTCAAGGGCTCGCCCCGTCTAGCGACAAAGGGTTCCGGGAATGCCACAACGACCTTGCCCGTGTGTTTTCCCTGGGCCATCAGCCGAAACGCCGCATCCATGCGACAGGCCGGAAATGCCCTGAAGGGCAACGGATGCAGCACACCTTGTGTCACCAATCCGGTTACTGTTTCTAGCAAATCTCGCGTTTGGTCCTCATTGCCGCGAAAGATCGCATCCATCGCGACCACGTGGAACGAGGCGTTCTGGCGCATCGGCCAAAGCGGGATCCGGGAGTTTTGATAGATATCTCGTTTGCCGATTTCGATGAACCGTCCAAACGGTGCCAGACACGACAGACCCATGGGAATGGCTTCGGCGGAGAGCGCGTTGAGTACTACGTCCACGCCTTTGCCGGCGGTGAGTTGCATGACGTCATCGGCGAAATCGCCGCGGCGCGAGTCGATGACATGGGTCACGCCGAGGATGCGCAACAGCGCGCGTTTGGACGGGGTGCCGGCGCTGGCGATGACTTCCGCGCCGAGGTGATGGGCGATTTGGATCGCGGCCATGCCGACGCCGCCCGCACCCGCATGAATAAGGATGCGCTCACCGGGCTTGAGTTGAGCGACGGATTTCAAAGCATGCCAGGAAGTCATGAACACCACGGGCAGCGTCGCCGCCGCCTCAAACGACAAGCTGTCTGGAATGACCCGAACATCGCCAGCCCGGGCCATCGAAACGGTTGCCAGCCCGAACACGGCCAAGCCAAACACCCGGTCGCCAGGCACCAGATGGGTGACGCCGCTACCGACGGCGATTACCACACCCGCCACTTCGTCGCCAAAGATGCGGGCATCGGCCGTCTCTGCCGGATAGAGCGCCAACGCCTTGAGAACATCGCGGAAATTCATGCCCGCAGCCTTCACCTCGATCGCTATCTCGCCTGCGCCACATGCCGGCAAGGCGAAGGGTACCAACCTCAAGGTATCGAGCAACCCGCGTTCACGCGACTCCAAGCGCAACGGCACTGCGGGATCTAGCAATTGATCGCGCGGTTGCAGCCCGCGATGAATGCGCCGGGCATAGCGTCCCTCGCCGCGGAACGCGACCTCACGCTCCGGGGTTCTGTCTAGTAACTCTTGCCACAGCCGCGACCCATCCGTCGCCGTGGCGACGGGCGAAAGGTCAATGGAACGACATGTGAAATTGTTATATTCATTGGCCACCACGCGCAGCAGGCCGATAGCCGGTGCCTGCGCGAGCGCCACCTCGGATTTGGTGCCCACTGGCTGGGCACCGCGCGTCACCCAATCGATGCGCAGCTTGGCCACGGGTGACATGACACCGAG
The DNA here is from genome assembly GCA_903875675.1 of Akkermansiaceae bacterium. Taxonomy (GTDB): domain Bacteria; phylum Verrucomicrobiota; class Verrucomicrobiia; order Verrucomicrobiales; family Akkermansiaceae; genus Luteolibacter. The sequence goes on along the minus strand of CAIQXC010000843.1, from coordinate 5,646 downwards.
AGCTTGTGCCAGATGAAACAAAGGATCCGTGCCTAACATGAGTGTGCCCGCACTTGATCCGGGCTGGCCTTCGTCCAGACTCCACAGGCCGACAATCCGCACTGGCGGATCCTGCGCACACGATTCTAGCAGATTAATCCAATCCGCGGGCACGTCGGCACGCAAGGTGAACGCATCGGGAAGCTCTGCCGTGAATGCGGTGCCACGATGGGCGACGCGGCAGCGGACACCGCAGGCGCGGAGATGCTCCGCGAGCTCGCTACCCAGACCGGACTCGTCAGCTAGCACTAGCCATGACTTCTCCGCAAGTTCGTCTTCCACCGCTGCGGCCACGGATTGGGGATTGACCCACGCCTTGCGTGCCATCAAGCCGATGAGGCTCTCGCCGCCTTGCGGGCGGATCAATCCAGACAAGGATGTGGTTTCACTGAAGCCCGCCTCGCGCAACACGCATTCCCATTGCCGGCTTTGCAGCAATGGATGCTGCGGCCGCAACTCGCGATCCTTGAAGCGCCACCAACCGGCGGTCAAACCAAACACCGCGTTCAACCACAAATGAGGCGTGGCCACATCCACAAACATCAGGCTCCCGCCAGCCACTAACAACTCATAGAGATGGCGCAGGGTATCGCGCACATCACTCACCGCATGGACGACATTTGTGCCTAGGATGAGGTCGAAAGATCCCGCCTCCAACCCTTGCTCAATACCCGGTTTCTCGAGATCAAACATTTGATATTCAACCTCGGGAAATGCCGCCAGCTTTTGGCGTGCCGCAGGAAAAAATGCCGCTGATATATCACTGAACACATAACTGTGCCGACCCGGATCGAGGAGCGGCAACACCTGTGATGCCAGTCCGCCGGTGCCCGCCCCGATCTCAAGAATTCGCAGGCCCCGCCCCTCAGGTAGCGCCCGGGCGGCCTCTTCCACAGCCCGGCCGATGGCCGCGAGCCACGGACTGGTGACCAGGCCGTCGCCATAGAACTGATCCAACAAGTCTGCGCCGCCACTGGTGAACAAAACCTGCACCGCCTCTTTTTCGCCGCGCATGATCGGCCCGAGTTCGGCACAGGTGGCACCGCAGATGAGTGCTTCCGGCAAATGCCCAGGATACTTGCCGATGCTCGCGCTCAGCAACCCGGCCGAGGTGGCCACTGCTTGCTCGAAGGCGGTGCCCGTCCGATAGCCGTTGCCGGCCTTTTCCAGCAGCCGTATTTCCACCAGATTGTCCGCCAGCTGAGCGAACGATGCCCGCATGGCTCCCGTCACACCGAGCGAGTCTGCTGTGAAGTATCCCTCCGCGCCCATCTCCCGCAAGCCGAACGCCACTTGGGCGGCGGTGAGTTCGTCACCTGCCGCGCTGGCGGCTTCCAGCGTCGCCCGTCCGCGAAAGTCGAGCACTTCATCTAATGCCATTCTGGCCACTTCATAAAGCCGATCTAGCGGCACCGGAGCTTGTGTGGACGGGGCCGTCGGTGCAGCGGATTTCTCCCATCCGACGTGATAGATCAGGTCCCGGCCTTTGCCGGTTTTGCCGGAGCGGCGAGCGCCTTCCACGCTTATTGCGCGGAAGCCCTTGATGAGCACGCATGGACGGCCCGCCTCATCATATAACTCGATATCGCCTTCGACCAGTTCATCATTGGCTTGGGTCACTCCGGCCCGCACCAAACCCGTGGAGCCTGGCGAACGCAAGAACAGGATTCTAGCGAAACGAACCGGCAGGCGAAGGCCGGCGCTGCGCCCTTCCACCGTCGCGGCACCTGCGGAAAATATTTGCAGTGCGCCATCAAACAGCACGGGGTGCAGCGAGTATTCGCTCGCTCGCGGTGCGATGGCTGCGGATAGCGAAACCCGCCCTTCCGACCTGCCGCCCTCTGTTGCCAACTCGCGGATCGGTCGGAACTCCTCGCCATAACGCAGACCCAGATCGCTCATGTGGCCGTAAAAGCTATGTAAACTAACGGCTGTGAGATCGGTGTTTCGCGCGCTTTCCCACCCGCTTGATGCGAATGACGATTCCGTGCGTTCGCCGCGCAGCGATCCAACCACATGCACCGTCCATGAGGCAGAGTTCTCGAAACGGCTTTGGATGGTAAACGTGCGTGAGTCCAGATCATAGGTGGTTTCTAGCAATAGTCCGGATGCTGGCTCCGGCAAAATGAGCGGCTTGCGGATTTCAAAATCTTCCACAACGAACGGTTTGCCATCGAAGAGTTGCATGCCTGACTCTAACACTATCTCAACAAATCCGGCCGCCGGGAAGATGATGAGGTTTTCCACTCGGTGATCCTTCAGGAAAGCCATGTGTCGGCCATCAAGCCGGGTGAGCCACGTCGGCATGGCCCGCGACAATCTGACATCTAGCAATCCTTGGCCGCCCGGTGCCAGTCGTCCCTCACGCATGTCGGCGGATTCATTCCACCAGCGGCTTTTGTCCCACGCATAGGCCGGCAGATCGAGCAGCCTGCGCGACGGGGTGAGGGCAGAGAAGTCTATCACTACGCCTGCTAGGTGGAGATCCAATGCCGTTTCTAGCAACGATTCATGTTCGCGCTCGCGGCGTGCCGAGGCCAGAATGACGGGCTTTGGACTTTCCCCTGCCAGGCATTCTTGGAGCGAGCGTGCCAAGGCGGGATGAGCGCCAATCTCTAGCCACACGTCCGCCCCGAGCCCGGCCACCGCACCGATTGCCGAGGCAAACGCCACCGGTTGCCGCACGCCTCGCGCCCAATGATCCGCATTGCAGACGGTGCCAGCCAGCTGCCCGCCGGTGACGGTGCTGAAAAACGGCAGCGTTGCCGGTTGCGGCGTTAGATCGGCCAGCGCGCCTTGCAGCGCATCTGCTGCAGGATACATCATGGGATGATGAAACGGGTGACTCACCGGCACGAAACGGGCAAACACTCCTTGGGTTTCCAACTCCGCTGCGATGGTCTCAAGAGACGTTCTCAGGCCTGCCAGAGTGAGTGAGCGCGGGCCGTTGAAAGCCGCAATGCATACTTGCGGGTCGTGGCGGTCTATCACCGCCTGAGCATCCTCCGGGAGCATGCCCACCGCCAGCATGGTGCCGCCGGCCACCGAGCATTGTTCCATGAAGCAGCCTCGCAACACGATGATTTTGGCAGCTTGGTCCAACGTCAGAATTCCCGCGACGCAGGCGGCCGCCACTTCGCCCACACTATGGCCCACAACCGCCGTAGGTTGCACGCCCCACGATTTCCACAGCGCCGCCAGTGCCATCTGCACCGCAAAAATCGCCACCTGGGAAACTTCCGTGCGTTGCATTTGAGAATCCGCTTCAGAGCGTGCGAGTTCTTCTATCAGTGAGAAGTTCGCCCATGGGTGAATGGCCTTGTCACAGGATTCGATCATCCGCCGGAACACGGCTTCGTGGCGCATGAGTTCGCGCCCCATCCCCCACCACTGCGCACCTTGGCCATTCATGACAAACACAACCCGCGCTGCCGCTTCGCGCCGAGGCGTGAACGCCGTGCGAAATTTCATGCCGGGATTTTCCAGCGAAAACGCTCCGAGTTCCTGCACCGCTTCGGCAAGGGATCTCGCTGTGAATGCCAGCCGGTGCGAGTGATGGTTGCGCCGAGAGCCTAACATGTACGTGAGATCTGGCAACGTCGGTGACCCGCCATTGAGCTTGGAGTGATCGTCCACCCACGCCGCCAAGCGCCAGGCTGCCGCCAACAATGCCTCCTCGGACCGCGCGGAGAGCACCAGTGGCCATGCGCGATCCGTGTCCATGAGCACCCTTGAGACATGCACCAGCGCCGGCGCTTCCGTTAGTACGACATGCGCGTTTGCCCCGCCGAACCCGAACGAATTCACGCCCGCAGTGCGCATGCCATGGCTGATAGGAAACGCTTCGGTGGTTACGGCCACCCGCAGCTTCAGGGCGGTGAAGTCGATGTTCGGATTGGGTGTGTCAAAATTCAGACTGGGGGGAATTCGGCCGTGTTTGAGCATCAGGGCCACCTTTACCAAGGCTGCCGCACCCGATGCGGTTTCCAGGTGACCGAGATTGGTTTTCACGGATCCGATGACTAGCGGGGCATTTGCCGGGCGGGTGGCGCACAACGCCTCGCCAAGGGCATGGGCTTCGATGGGATCCCCCACCGCCGTGCCCGTGCCGTGGGCCTCGACGTAACTCACCCGTGATGGATCAATGCCCGCATTCGCACACGCCTCACGAACCAGCCGTGCCTGTGCAGCAGGGCTGGGCAGCGAGATTCCGTTGGTATGCCCGTCCTGATTGAGCGCTGAACCGATGATGACCGCGTGGACCGGATCCCCGTCGGCGAGCGCATCTGATAGACGTTTCAACAATACAATTCCGGCTCCTTCGCCACGCACAAAGCCATTGGCCGCAGCGTCAAACGCCTTGCATTTGCCCTCAGGCGATAGCATCCCAGCTTGCGAGAACCCGATGAATCCGTCCGGCGTGATCATCACCGTCACTCCGCCCGCCAACGCCGATTTGCAGCGGCCTGCCAGAATATGCTCGCAGGCCACATGCACTGCCGTCAATGCCGACGAGCAGGCCGTGTCCAGCGCGAGGCTCGGCCCGCTCAGATTCAGGCAATAGGAAATCCGGTTGGCCGCGATGCTGTGGGCGCTGCCGGTAGGTGTGTGGGCGCTGATGCCGACGCGGTCGGTAGGTGTGTGTTGCAACCCTTGGTAGTCATTGTGCGAGACTCCGACGAACACCCCAATGTCCGTGCCGTGCTCAAAATCCAAGACCATCCCCGCATCCTCAATCGCCTCCCACGCCGTTTCCAGCAACAACCGCTGCTGCGGATCGATGTAGGGTGCCTCGCGTGGGGAGATCCCGAAGAATTGCGGGTCAAACTGGTCTATCGAGTCCAGGAACCCGCCGCGTTTGGCTACAGTTTTGCCAACCAGTCCCGGTTCCGCATCGAAAAAGCGTGCCGCGTTCCACCGGTCCGGCGGCACATCCGACACCGCCTCGCGCCCCTCTGCTAACAACTTCCAGAATGACGCTGCATCGTTCACTCCGCCCGGAAAGCGACAGCCGATCCCAATGATGGCGATGCCATCCTTGACATTTTCCTGATGGATTGGATCGGGCACCGGTGCCGGAATGGGGACGGGATTTTGGAAGGGGGACATAAAGTATCTGCGAAATTTTTGGATGAGATGACTATTGGCAACCCCAATTATGATGTTTCTAGTCCTAGTTGGGGCATTGGAGGTTGCGAAGATGCTATCCGCGAGGCAAAGCGGCTGCTATGGGGTGAAACCCTACCCTGCGGGAATTTTGGTTCCCTTCCCTGCGGGCCTCGTGTAATGATTCGAAATCGCGGGTGCCTGTCAGGCATTTTTAACCATGAAATATATCTTATGTGTGGAATTGCGGGAGTGATGGACTTGGCCGGGAGGCGGGCGGTGCCGGAAGGGGTGGTTAAGCGGATGACCCGTGCACTCGTGCATCGTGGCCCGGACGAGGAGGGGTACTTGTTTCGTCCCGGCCTTGCGCTGGGATCCCGCAGGCTCAGCATTGTCGGTCTGGCCGATGGACAGCAACCGGTTTGCAATGAGGATCAAAGCGCCTTCGTTGTCTTCAATGGCGAGTTGTTTGATTACGTCGAGCAGCGCGAAGAACTGATG
>CAIQXC010000842.1 GCA_903875675.1 Akkermansiaceae bacterium | reverse complement strand
CCTTTGCGCCTTTGCGCGAGGCAATCTTTATACCCCGGCACCTTTCACAACGGCTGCCTCACTGCCAATCCATTCATCCTGGTTAAGAGTTTTCTCGCGCAAAGGCGGTAGAGTAGAGAGCAACGGGCGGCTACGCCGGCCCCGTTGCTCCCCCTCGTCAAACCGGACGTGCGGATTTCCCGCATCCGGCTTTCCTCCAAGCATTTCGTCATAGGCTCTGAAGTCCAAGGTCTTGGAGATATTGGTAGTGGCTCGTTCCTTGCGGGCGGTGGTATTTTCTTTGGCTTCGGCGGTTGAGGTGAGTCACCATCCGCTTGCGTGCGTAGTGGCTCGAAGGAGGCTTTGATGCGGAACTTCTCCCCTCTGAGTCACCATCCGCTTGCGTGCGTAGTGGCTCAGGTCGCGAAACGCTTTACGCGGGTAGCCGAACTCGAAGTAGTTGCTCAAGCCCCGCAGGAAGGTATTGAGATCCTTCACGACTATGGGTGTTGGCTTGTAGCATTTCTTCGCCCCGGTTTCTTCTCGTATCGCATCCCGCGCCTTTTTCAACGACTTCTTGGAGGGCGTTACGTTCAGGTAGGTTTTGTCGCTCCCGAATAGGTCGAGGTCATACCGGAACGTGAACCCGAGGAAATCGAGGCTCTCGGCCTGATCCAGGTTGACCACCTTGGTCTTTTCCCGGTTGATGCTCAGTCCCAGCCAGCCTTCGAGCTTTGCATCGAGCCATTCGTCGATGCGGTGCCCTTGGTATCTGGCCATCACGACGAAGTCGTCGGCGTAGCGGACCAACCGGGCATTCGCCCAGTGTCGCGGCCCGCTTTCGCGGTGGAACATCACATCGAACCAGTGCAGATAGATATTTGCCAACAATGGCGAAATGACTCCGCCTTGCGGCGTGCCTTTGCCATCACTCTTGCGGGGTGGTTGGGGTTTGCCGGTTTTCCCATCGGTTTCGATGACCGGCGCTCTTAGCCACCCCCGGATCAGTTCTAACACTCCTCTGTCGGCTATCCGCATCCGCACGCAGGCCAGAAGCTTGTCGTGTGGGATGGTATCGAAGTAGCTTTTCAGATCGGCGTCATAGACTGCCGTTCTCCCTGAGGTTGGCGCGGATTTCTTCCAGCGCATCGTGCGCCTTGCGTCGCCGCCTGAACCCGTGGGAACAGTCGAGGAAATCCGCCTCAAAGATGGGCTCCAATATCAATACGACGGCCATTTGGGCCACCCTGTCCTTCAGGGTGGGAATGCCCAAGGGCCGTTTGCTTCCGTCGGCTTTGGGGATATACACCCGTTTGACCGGGCTGGGGCGGTAGCTTTTGGTTTTGAGTTCCTCGTGGAGGACGGCGAGGAATTTCTCCACTCCGTTTTCCTCCGCGAGGATGTCCTCGGCTTTCACCCCGTCGATCCCGGCGGCTTTGTCTTTCTTGCCGACGTGTTTCCAAGCCGCCTCCAACACGTCCATCCGGAACACCCGGTCATAGAGCGCGTAGAAACGGAATTTCGGTTCCTTCTTCGCTTTCTGATTTAGCTTCCATCTCAACTCATGCAATTTCCCCGGCAGGAGGTCCATCTGGACGTCGTGAACGTCGAGAAAATCCCTGTCGGTGATCCCGTAGTGGACCTGTGGGTCAAGCGGTTGCATTTTGTTTCAATAGTTGCGCACTTACAGTCGATCCCCTTCGCTCCAGGCTGGTTAGACCCTTCCCCGCTACTATGGGACCGTCCGACTCCCGACGGTGGGGGCGATGGTCCACGCCAACTTTGCCCCCATCCGCCGGGTCTCTCAGGTTCATCGGCTTTTCTTTCCCTACGCGCTGTCTCCAGCCACCCCGGGGGCTGATTATGCCGCTAAAACCTCCTCTCTCATGGCGGCCATGCCCAATCGTATCGTCAAATTCCTCGCCGGGGAAATCTGGAACATGACCTATGCTCAGGGAGACCCAGCCGATTTTTTTACGAAGAGGGAAGACTCGCCCGCT
>CAIQXC010000841.1 GCA_903875675.1 Akkermansiaceae bacterium | reverse complement strand
AGGGCGAGGCGCTGTATGCGACAAACATTCAGGTTGCCGAACTGAACTCCATCAATGCTGCGATGGCGGTGATCAAGTGGAAAAAGCTGATGGGGTTTTACGCGGATGAAGAAAATGAGCACTTCTCAGTATTTTCCGTCCATGGCAACCATGTGGTCAACGCAGACACCCCATGAAACGCGTTTCGATCTTTGAACCTGAATTTGTGGTCTCGGTCCCGGAGCCGCTCGTGGAGGGCAAGCTCTATGTCTCCATGGAGTTTGCCACGGTTATTCACCTGTGCGCGTGTGGTTGCGGCAACAAGATGGTGACCCCTCTCAAGTCAGCCGGATGGGAGTTGCGATACAATGGAGAGAGCATCACGCTTTTCCCTTCCGTAGGCTGCTGGAGCTTTCCTTGCAGGTCCCACTACTGGATTCGCCAAAACCGCGTCGTTTGGTCTGGGGATTTGACAGACGATAAGATTCGAGAAGGACGAGAGGTGACTAAGCTGCTCCATTTGGAACGGCACCAACCAGTGAAAAAATCAGCAGAGAAAGGACAGACGCCCGCTGCCTCACCCCGGTACAAATCTGAAGTCGTTCATCGCCAAGTCGATGACTCTAAATTCAGGAGATTTTTGAAGTGGCTCCGCATTGGGAGGTAGCCGTGCTCTTGTTGTCGACACCAGATTCCCTGTCCTTCCACAAGCGATTCAGCGGCGTTATCAACGCCAGGGTTGAGTCCGTTTTGAAACCGGATCTCCGGACTTCACTCAACCCCTGGTAGATACCAGAGCACTGACTACATGCAGGAGGTTTTATCGTACCTCCCGACCGTATTGCCCAGGCAGCCAAAAGCCCCGAGGCAGCGGTCCTGATCTCAACAGTTAGGCCTGTGTGAGGCACGTTTCACAACATGAATGCCCGTGCTTTACGGTCAGGGTCAGGCCTCCACCAACCCTGAGCACTCACCCAAGCATATAGCCGAGGAGGCCCGGGGTCTGCGAGCGATGGGCGATTGCCACCGGGGTGATCGTGCGTTTGCGACACCGAGCCATCAATGCGTGACCAGCAGGCGCATGAACCGGGCCGAAGCTTGTGACATGGGAACGGTGTCACGCACGATGACGAAATAGTCGCCGCCTGGATATGATGGCGGCGGAGGCGGGTAGATGGGGAAATAGGAAATCCAGCCGCCACCACCAGCAGCCAAATCGGTGTAAGAGACGTCCTGAACGAGGCCCAAGCCTGTAAAGGGGTTGCCTCCGCTTGACGTAGCTATTGTGGTCCACGGCTCGGCAAGATTGCCGGTCACTTGAACTTCGTAGGTGAGGTCGGTGGCCACGCTGACCCGCGAGAAGTAGAAAGTCAGGTAGGTTTCGCCGTCGCTGGCAGTGGCTGGATAGGGCGTAGGCGCAGCGACTCGACTGGTGGGATCAAGGCCCAGAGCGTATTTAAGAAGGTTGGGCACGCCATCGCCCGTCGGGTTGGCGAGGTCAGCATGATCGCCGGTGTCGTCGGTGGTGTCGAAAAAGTTCTGCCTCCACGCCTCCACAGGGGCGAGGGTGGTGAAGGTGGTATCACCGCCATAGTAATAATTCCCGTAGTCGTCCGCGAGCTTGAGGCGGCAGTGGTAAGTGGTCGAGGGGGCTATCCCGCGCAGATCGGCGTGGGCACTGTTCGGGCCGTCGATGTTCCCAATTACGAAACTCTCATCCGCAGCGGAGAACCCGTAGGCAGTACTTGTCCCATATTCGAAAGTAACCCGGTAGGTTGCCAAATGGGGATCGTAATTGCCATTGATTCTTGCCCAGGAGGAGCCGACATAGCTTGCAGGGCTGGTGCTCACATCGGGTAGTGCAGATGTCGTGTAAGTCCCGTCGGGTCCCAACCCGGTGCCCTCGTTATTGGTGGCCTTGAAGCGGTAGTGATAGGTGGTGTTTGGCGTGAGCCCAGTGACCCGAGCTAATACATAATCGCTATAAATGCTGCCGGGGACAGGTGTCGGGACGACGACCTGCAAGCCGTAGGTGGTGTCGATCCCGTATTCCACTGTGACAGTGGCGGCGGAACTACCAGAGATAACGCTGGCTGTAAGGGTGGCACCTGTGGGAGCTACTGGATTGCGATCACGTGGGCCGGAGGGCAATACCGTGGGAGGTGTGGCGGGTGCCGCGGTGGTGAAGGTGAAGTCGCTGCCGGAGAAAATTGGGTCGTGGTCAGTTTCTCGAACCTTGATCCGGCAGTGGTAGAGCGTTCCGGGAAGGAGATTGTAAAGTCCGGCGGTGACGACCTTGAGCCCTGGATGCAAAGGGTCGTTTTGGGTACTGGCAGGACCATCGGATCTCGCCCCGTAATCGGTGCTGGTGCCGTATTCAAACCAAAAGGTGTATCGGCTGTAGATGCTGCCGACGTCCACGGTGGCGGCGACTGTGGCTCCGAGGTCGGTCACGTTCGTCGTGCATTCAGTGGCGATGTCCGATTGAGTGGTGAAGACCTGATCAGGGCCGGGGACCACACCAATCCCACTTGCAAACGCGATAACGCGGTAGTGATAAGTGGTGCCGGGCTGCAGGTAGCCGGAACGGGCACTCACCGCAATAGTTCCAGTGTCATAAACGACACTCGGAGTGGCAGAGGTTCGGCTACCGTAGGAAGTGTCAACGCCGTATTCGAAGCTGACCTGAAACACCTGTTCCATGGGGTTCACCGTGCCATTGAACGTGGCGGCAAGGCTGGCGATGTTGGTCGCCACACCCGTGGTCAGGACCGGAGTTCTCATGGTAGTGAAACTCTGATCCGTGCTATAAGTGTTCCCTTGGGGATTGGTCAGTTTGAATCGCCAGTGATAGGTGGTGTTGGGCATCAGCCCGGCCACCCGAGTTGACGGGTAAGGCAGCGTCGTGTTGACTGGAATAATGTCAGGGAAGACGTAAACCGAGCCATAATTCGTGTCTATACCGTATTCGACGGAGATGGTCGCTGCCGAACCGCCGCTGTTCGGATTGAAAACGACGAAGGAAGCCGCAGTGTCACCGATGGTGTCGGCCCGGACCGATTCAAAGCTGGGCAACGTGGCGGGCGGGCCGGTCGTGAAAGTCACGTCATCGCCGAGATTGCTACCTCCAGAAAACGGCGTCATTATGACGCGATAATGGTAGGTGGTGTTTGGTAGAAGTCCCGGCGGATTTGCTGTGACCGCAATGGCCGTAATGCCGATCACAGAGTACATATAGGCGTTAACGGTTTGGCCGTAGCTGGTGTCGGTGCCGAATTGAAAAGTGCAGTAAGAAAAATCCGATTCGGAGGTCGGATTGACCACCCCGTGCAGGGTCGCTGCGATGTCCGTGACACCGGTGGCCCCCTGCGTAGTGGCCGTCTGAGCTTTAGCGGCAATGGTAGCCAGACAGAGCATGCACAAAGCGCTCACGATGACACGGCTGGGAACACCGACGGCACCCCTGTGGGTGCGACTGTCGCGCAAAGACAAGTTTGACTTGGGACCGGTGGATGGCATGAAATTTGAAAAAATTTGGCGTAGAAATTGCTGCTAAGGGACGACGTAAGAAAAGCGGACAACCCGCTACATGTGAAGTACAAAAAGGGTTGCAACCGTTACTTGCACACCCTCGGGCAGCAGTCGGGGTGGGAGAAATGTGGGCCGAGTTCCGACGTCAGTTCTGGTGGGCGGGTTCTTCGCCACGTATTGTCGCCGCTGTGATGGTGAGTGACGTCATTCCCTTCGCCGCCAGTTCCGGCAGGTGGCGGTCGTAACGCCCCAAGGCACTTTGAATAACCCGTTTCAGGCTCCGCGCTCCGGTTTCCAGTATCGCGGTGCGGGAGGTCATCTCGTCCAGAGCGCAGTCGGGGACTGAGCCGAAGTTGGCGTTGAGCGTGATCGACACCCCGGCTTGGACCGAGGCAACCACGCCGCGCATGCCGGTGCCGGTGATCGCTGAGATCAGCACCACCACATCATTGGCCGTCGCCCCGGCATAGCCGAAGGTCATGCCGGTTTTGGGAACGGTGACCGCACCGGCCTGTTGGTAGTCGGCTACCGGCTGGAGGGTAGCGCATGGCCACCGCCACCGCGCAGGGATGGACTGCAAAGCCGACGAGTTTTTCGGCATGGTCGGATGGAATGACCACCGTTTCATGCAGATCGAAACCGGCGAGGCGTTTGACCATACCCTCGGTGACACTGGGAGCACTCAGGTTCAGATTGAAACTCTTGGCCACCACGTCATCGGCCAACAGGTTGGTGTAGTAACCGGCATCGAGCACGAGCGAACGGGGCGACGCTGGCATCTTGACCGCACCGCAGGCTTCGCGCAGGCCCAGCACCTTCTTGTAATCGAAGGCGGTGGCGGCAAGGGCCGGGATGCCCGGAGTACCGAAGTTGGCCAGCGTGATGACCGTCATGATGTCCAGCAACACGTCCTGGGCGAGTTGCTGGGAGGCGGTGGCCACCAGAGTGTCGAGCAGGTCCATGGCCGTCTCCGCTGTATCGCGGGCGGAAACGTGGACCGTCTTGAACTTGTGGCGGTTCAGCGTGACGGGCATCGTGATGACGGTGGAATCCGAGTTGGAGGTATAGTCACCGGCGAAGTCGCTGGACCCGGACGGAGCGCCGATCAGGGGCACGCGAACGGTGTCGCCCTTGTCGGAGGGTTGCGGGCCGAAGTTGGTGGAGAACGCGGTGACGGGCATCAGGTTCGCGGTGAAGGGCGTGAGCGCCTTCTGGGCGACCTTGATGTCCTTGACGTTGGTTAGGGTATTGGACATGGCGGTGTGTTAGGCTTGGTGTTTGAGAATGAGGGCTTGTTGTTCCGGGGTGAGCTTGCGCCAGAAGATGGTTTGCGCGGCCGGGTCGGTGATGGCGGCAAACTGCGCATGCAAGTCGGCGGCCTGGGTGGCGTCCCCCGCTGGAGTGACGCGGGCCGGCAGCGTGGTGCCGGTGGAGGCGACAACACGGGCAACCTCGGTCTGGACGCGGGTGTCGAAATCGGCCTGCGATGCCTGGAGTTCCGTGACCCGTGTTTGCAGCGTGGTGGCATTGGTTGTCGCCGTATCCCGCTCGGACTTGAGCGTTTCGATTTCGGCGGTGAGCAATCCGACTTCGCCGCGCAGCGAATCAAGATTGGTGGAGGCTTCGGCCAACAGGTCGGCCTGGGCTTTGTAATCCCGCTGGAGGTCGGCGACCTGGGTGCGGGCTTCGGCTAGCAAGT
>CAIQXC010000840.1 GCA_903875675.1 Akkermansiaceae bacterium | reverse complement strand
GGCACCATCCAAGCCAAGGCCAGCGCCGGCAGCGAAAACAGCGTGAGGATGAGCAGCGGCAGCAGCGCGGCATCCCAAGCCACCGCCTCATTGCCGCCCATGGCCTGGTAGCGGGCATCATAGATCCAGCCAGCCAGAATCTGCCCCGCCAACATTCCCAGCATCGAGGTCATTTGTTGGATGCCAGAAGCAAAGCCGAGGTGTCTCGATCCCAATAACTCCTTGTTGCTGCCAATCTTCGCCGGACTCAAAAATGCCGCCTGGGTGGCTAGCGCAAAAAATCCCACCATCGCCACCGGCATGTTGTGGACGCACACTGCGGCGCAGATCGTGGCCAGAACAAGCAGCTGGGCCACCGCAGCACCTAACATCACATCACGCTTCGAGTAGCGGTCGCTCATCCAACCGGCCAGCGGCGCGAACAACACATAGGGCATGGCGATTAAGATAGCGGCCCAGCTTTCCACCGCGATGCCCACCGCGCCGCCAAGGGACACCAGCATGAATTGGGCGACCTTGTCGTTGAAGGCGTTTTGCGTCTGTTGGACGATCATGCTCCAAAACCCCACCCAATGGCGGCGCGTGGGGGCGTCGGAGCATGCATCGTTAGACGTCATAGGGAGTCACGGCATTGGCACCGTATGTTTGAGCAAAGATAAAAGATGCGGTTGGGGAGCGTGGGAGTCCCGTCGGCAGGGTTCGGCATCTTGCCGAACCCTCTTTTTGAGATGTCGCAGCGAAGGACCCAACAATTGAGAGATCGTGCCATCGTTTACCCCCATCTCAGCGAACCCGATCCAACAACCACGGCAGCAGAGCCGCCAGCGGCAGGCGTTCCTGCTCCATGGAATCCCGGTGGCGAATGGTGACGGTGTCTTTCAAGGCGTCACCATTTTCGCCAAGGGTATCGAAATCCACAGTGATGCAGAACGGGGTGCCGATTTCATCCTGGCGGCGGTAGCGGCGGCCGACCGCACCGCCGTCGTCGTAAAACACGTTCATCCAGGGTTGGAGGAGTTTTTGGATAGAGCGGGCGATGCGCACCTGCTCGTCGTTTTTCTTGAGCAACGGGAAGATGCCGACTTTCACCGGGGCCATGCGCGGAACGAAATGCAACACAGTGCGGACGTCCTCCTTGCCCTTATCGTCGGTGAGAATTTCCTCGTCGAACGCCTCACAGATGAGGGCCAGCACGGTGCGGTCGCAACCGGCGGACGGCTCGACGACGTGTGGCAGGAAGCGCTCCTTGGTTTCCTCGTCAAAGTAAACCAAGGATTTGCCTGCGCCTTTTTCGTGGACGCCCAAGTCATAGTCGGTGCGGTAGGCGACGCCTTCGAGTTCTTGGATGCCGAAGGGAAACTCGTATTCGATGTCGTAGGTTTTTTTCGAATAGAATGCGCGTTCGCCATCGGGCACGTCGAGGATGTGGAGTTTTTCGCGGGGGATACCGATTTCGCCGTAAAACTTCAAGCGCTCTTCCAGCCACTCGTCGGTGAGCCGCATGCCGTCGTCGGGGTGGCAAAAGTACTCGATCTCCATCTGCTCAAACTCGCGTGAGCGGAAAGTGAAATTGCGAGGGTTGATCTCGTTACGGAACGATTTGCCGCACTGCGCGATGCCGAAGGGCAACTTCACCCGGTTAGAATCCAGCACGTTTTTGTATTGGACGAAGATGGATTGCGCGGTCTCCGGCCGCAGATAGGCGATCTGGTCTCCGGTGGCACCGAAGTTCGTCTGCAGCATCAGGTTGAACTGGCGGGGTTCGGTGAGAAGCGACCCGTTGTCGGGGTTGTACTGGGTGGTTCCAACAACCCCTTCGCTCGTTTCACCAAGGAGAACCAAGTTTTTCAGGATTTCCTTGGGGGTATAGGCCTTGGCCGGAGCAGGCTCGCCGACATTCGCACCGGCCAGCGGAGGCACCGCAGTGGATGGCTGCAAAGTGCCGGCGGCAAACTGCGCATAGTATTCCCTCGCGGTTTTTCTGACCTTCGCTTCGTCAAACCCAGGCAGCATCAAAACCGAGTATGGCCGGTCAGTTTGCCAAGATGTCTCTGGCAGGCTCGCGCCTTGGAAGTGAAATACCGTGCCGTCTTGGGCCGGGATCTGATCGGCCCGCAGGCGGGCTTTGGATAGCAGGCAATCGCACATGGGGTCGGAAAATCCGCCGACGTGACCGGAGGCGACCAGCACCTGTTCCATGGTGAGGATCGCGCCGTCCATGCCGAGGACGTCGTCGCGTTCCTGGACGGTTTTTCGCCACCAATAATCTTTGAGATTGCGCTTCAATTCGGCACCCAGCGGGCCGTAATCCCAGCAACCGTTGAGGCCGCCGTAGAGTTCTCCAGCTTGAAAAATCAAGCCGCGTCGTTTGCACAGAGAAACGATTTTTTCCATGCGGGCGGGATCGGTGCTGTCTTTGTTGGCCATGACGTGGGTGGGGGCGGTGAGTCGGGAGGCGATGCAAGCAGGCTTCCAACCGCTCTGCAAGCCGCGATTCAATCGCCGCTCCCGCACGCCCAAAGCATGAAATGTTACCATGCGAGCAGCAACCGCCGGGTGGGCGGATAGAGTTGGAGAGTAAGTCGCCGCATGACTCATCTGAAAAATTGTGAAAAGCCTCAAATTTCAAGCATTGATAATCAACGGATTACAGCGACTTACTCAGG
>CAIQXC010000839.1 GCA_903875675.1 Akkermansiaceae bacterium | reverse complement strand
GCCACCCCAGGTGTTGACCTCGGCCACCCCGCGCACCTTGCGCAGTTGCGGTTTGATCACCCAGTCCTGCAGTTCCCGAAGCTCGGTTAGATCGTGTTTGGAACTGGTGGAACTGACCGCGTAATGGAACACCTCACCCAGGCCGGTGGAGATTGGGCCGAGTTGCGGGCGGCCGATGCCCGCCGGCAACTCGACGCCCTGCAGGCGCTCCGAGAGCAACTGCCGCGCCAGATAGATACTGGTGCCGTCCTCGAATGTGGCTACCACCTGCGACAGACCGAATTTGGATACCGAGCGCAAATTGGATAGGCCGGGCAATCCGCTGACCGCCTGTTCGATGGGCATGGTGATTTGTTGTTCGGCTTCCTGGGGGTTGAGCGACGGGGCGATGGTGTTGATTTGGACCTGCACCGGGGTGGTATCCGGAAACGCGTCCACTGGCAGATTGAGCAAGGCCCGGCCGCCGTAGAGGAGCAGGAAAGCCGCGGAAATGCAGACTAACAGCCGGTTTTTGAGTGAGAATGAGATGAGGTGGTTAAGCATAATCGGGGGTCCTTCTCAGTCATCCGCGCAACCGGCGCCTAGGCGTGAAATGAGCAGTTGTGACTTGAGCGCAAAGACATGCTCGGTGGCAACTTCCTCGCCGGCCCGCAAGCCCTCGGCAATGATCCAAGCCTCCCCGCTCCGGGCTCCGACCCGCACTGCGCGAGCGTCGAAGAGGTCGTTCTCCAGTTTCACAAACACAAACGGCTTCCCATCGATCCGCTGGATCGCCGTCGGTGCAACCAACAACGCGCTGGCCGCGTCTGCCGTCTCAACTCGTGCCTTGGCAAACATTCGCGCCTTGAGCGCCCCGTCGGGATTTGGGACCTCGGCACGCGCCCTCACCAAGCGGGTCGTCTCGTCCAATTCGGCGCTGATCCAGCTCAGCTTGCCAACGAACTTGCGCTCTGGCAGTGAATCGACTGTGAGTTCTATCACCTGGCCTGTCTTGAGGCGCGCCAGCGCGGCCTCGGGCACGGCCAGATCGGCCCACATCAGCGTCGGGTCTGCGAGTGTGAACAACGGCTTGCCGGCCTCGACCAGAGCCCCGCGGACAGCGGATCGGGCGGTGATTTCGCCGGCGAAGGGAGCGTAGGCATCCAGCAGCACGACCTCCTCAGGTTGGCGGCTCAGTTCATCGATGCGAGCCTCGGTGAAGCCGAATGTGTGCAAGCCCTGGCAGGCCGAGCGATGGGCTGCCTGGGCCTCCTGCAAGGCCTTTTCGGATGTCACCTGTTGGGCGCGAAGTTTTTGTTCACGCTCCAGCGTCTGGTGGGTGAGTACCGCCTTGGCCACCGCCTCGGCAATTTGAGCTGACCAAATCCGAGCGACCGGTTGCTTGTCTAACACCTTGCTTCCAAGATCGGCGCAGACTTCCTGGATCACTCCGCCGACCGGCGCGGCGATCTGTGCAAAGTGATTGAGGTCGAAGCCGACTTCCGCGTAACATTCGATGGCGTCGGCCACCATGCCCTCGCCGACCTTGGAGGTTTTGACTCCGGCCACCTCGGCCGAGTTGTTGGAGGCCAGCCGAAGCTGGAGCGATTCGCCCGGTTTGAGGGTTGCTATTTTGTTCGGGTTGCAAATGCCGCAGGCTCCTTCCGGCACCAGGTGTTCCTGGCAGATTCCGCCTTTGACGTGGGCGTTTTCGCCGCCGCTGCCGCCGTTGTCGTGGCCGGCATGGGCCGCCGCCCCAGCCGCTGGTGGTTTGCAGCCGGCTACCAGCAGTCCGCCAGCCGCGCCAAGCGCTTTGATGATTGGCGCAATCCGCTGCGGCCGCAGCCACCCGCGGATCGCACGGCCAATGGCGTTGATTTTCGTTATGTTGTGAGATATCATGATTTTACGTTAGTTTGCTATTTTAGTTAGTTGGCAGGCGGTGTTTCCGCCAGGGATTCGAGTTCGGCGCGAGCGGAGTTGAGGTCGAACAGTCGTTTTTGATAGGCCAGACGGGCCTCGGCGGTGGTGCGCTGAATATCCAACAGGTCGATCACACCAAATTTTCCTTCGTCGAAGCCGCTCTGAACCAAGCGCAGGGCCTGCTCACTTTTTGGCAGGATGTATTCGCGGTGGACGGCTACTTGGGCGGCAGCCGCCTGATAGCATGCGAGTGCGGCCTGCCAGGCTGCGAGCAAGTCATGTTGGGTGGCGAGGATTGCGGCTTCTGCCTCGCGCAGGCCAGCCTGAGCCTCTTGTTGTTTGCCGCGGTTGCGGTCGAACAGGGGCAATGGAATGCTGAGACGAAACGCCACAATGTTCTCATTGGCCGCTTCATCCCGGCCACCGGCCACTCCCAGCTTGACGTCTGGCCCCGGCTCTAGCCCAGCCCGCCGCAATGTCGCCGCTGCTTGGTCACGCCGGGCCCGGGCGGCCACCATCGCCGGATGCTTGGCTAACCAGGATGCGGGAACTGCCTTCACCAGCGCGAGTTTGCCGGTTTCATCAGGCACCCCGGTGAGCCGGGCAGCGCTAAGATCCGGCCTGCCTAACAAACGTGCCAACTCTTGGCGGACGACGGCGGCCTCGCGAGCGGCGGTGATTTTCTCGGTCTTGATTTGTCCGAGCAGAATCTCGGTGCGGAGGGACTCCTGCAGCGGAATCTCGCCTGCCAGGTTGCGTTTCGCTGCGGCCGCAGCAGCTGAAGCAGCTACATCGATCAAATCGGCGGCCACCGCAGCGGCACGTTCCGCCGTTTGGACCTGACAATAGGCGATTTTCACCTCGCGCACTAACTCGACGCGGTACAGGCGCCAAGCGGCGGCCCCGGCAGCGGCGTCGGCGGCCCCGATCTCACCGTCGGCCTTTTTCTTGCCCGGATAGGGTAGCACTTGAGAGATGCCGGCCATTTTTTTCGCCTGCGACATTCGCGAGCGACTTGCCGGCATATCCTCGCTGGTGAGTTCGAGTTCCGGATTGGGCCAGGCTCGGGCCTGCACCGCTCGCGCACTGGCCGCTTCCTTGCGTGCGGCACTCGCCTGGAGCTGCGGATTGTGGTTCAAGGCCAGACGAATCGATCTCTCCAACGATAGTGCGGTGGCCTCTGCCGGGCGATCGGCACTTGGCGGCCGCTTTTGCGCGTCGTGCGGCGCTCCTGCCGCCTGGCCGGGCAGCGTGGCCGCGGCAACTCCAATACATGATAGATAATTTATAAACAGTTTTTGCGTCATGATTTTCCAGATTTCCAATGGTTTGTGGTTAGCCTGGGCAAGCAAGCCGTGAATCGGCAAGAGCATGCGAGGCGAACAAACTTCGTCAGGCGACATACGCCCGACCACCGACTAACAGCTTCAAGCTGACGGAGCACGCGGCTTGGCGGCCGCGCGGCAGACAAATTGCCAGGTCCGGATCCAGCCTGGTGGGGCTCCGGTGTTGGCATTGAGGGTGACCACTGGGGGTGGCAGGCGCTGGCTATCAGGCGGGACCGGTGAGTCGATCCGATCCGTGGTTAGCACGGGTTTCACCGACAGGGTTCTTTTCAAGAAATAATTCCCGCTCTCGATGACCTTGCAGATTCTGGATTGGCAGTCCGAAGAGTCGCCACAGCACGTCGGATCCTGGCAGGCCCCTGGTTCCTCGCCGCAGGCACCCGTTTCGCAGCAGGAGCCCGCCGCACAACAGAGGCGCAGGCTTGCCAATTGGCAATGCATGGTCATTGGCAGCCAGAAGGCCGCCAACCACAATGCCAGCAATCGCACGCAGAGACTCACCGGGGCGGAGGTTAGGCGAGTTCGATCGCAGAACAAGAGAAATATGCAGAGTCTCGGTGAACGGGGCTCTAGCGAGGCTGCGCCTCAGACCCAAGACAGAAGACCGCTGCGCTGCAAGACAAGACAAAGAAGAGCCAGCGGACCGCGCATGGAGCTTCTTGTTCCAGTCTCCAGTCTTCTTCAATTTGACCTAACGACAGCAACTTTGATTTTTCAAGGACCCCAGTCGGGGCGGATTATCCGACCCTTGAAATCCCCAAATTCCAATAAATCTCCATAAATCTGCTTGATATAGCGAGTGAGGCAGCTAATTTGCCGAGTCAAAATCCTGCAATGAACCCACCTAACCCATCCCTCCGCACGGGTCGTCAGATTCTGGACCGGCTCACTCCCCAATGGTTGCTTTCTGGCATTCAGTTGCCTGGCATCGTTTTCGCCTTGGCATGTTCCGCCACCGCCGCGCCACCCGTGGTGCCGATGGCCGCATGGCAGAACACCTATTTCACACCCGCTCAGATCGCCGCCGGGTTAGCGGACGATCTGGCTGTCACCGCCACTGATCCCACCCCCAATCTGCTCAAGTATGCTTACGGCCTGGCTCCAACCGACCCTGCCGCCTCGGTGGCTCCTCAAGCGGGATTGGCGGGAAGCCACCTCACGCTGCAATACCGCCGGGCCTCTGCGGCCACCGACGTTATTTATGATGTTGAGGTTTCCAGTGACCTGCAAACGTGGGCCAGCGGCCCCGGCGCCACCGAAATACTAACCACCAGCGCCCTTCAACCCGGGGTGGATCTTGTGACGGTGCGCGATCTTCAAGCCGTGGACTCTGCTCATCAACGATTCCTTCGCCTCCGCGTTTCACGCAGCCTGACGTCCGTTCTGGCAGCACACCCCAGAATGTTTTTGAACTCATCCCAAATGTCTGCCCTCCTGCACAGGGCGGGCTACGCCGCACCGGGCGTGCCCCTGAGCGATGCAACGCCCGCTGCCTCATGGACCGCCTTCAGCGACTGGATGCAGCCATACCGGACCGATGGCACCTACTATAGCATGTGGGGTTGGCACTTTGCCCTGATGTATATGATCACCCGGGACCACGCTTATTTTGATCGTGCTTTGGCGTTCCTCACTGAAAATATGACGGCAGTGACGTCCGGCGCTTTCGGCCTCGGAAATGGCGCCACCGATCCGCTCGATTATTGCATGGATGCTTACGGAGAAAGCGTTAGGTTCACCAATTACATCGGTTCCTCCAGCTACCTGCGGGACGCGGCCTTGATCTACGACTGGTTCTATCCGGAACTCACGCCAGCCAAACGCCAGCAGATCGTCGCCTACATCAACCGGATCGAAGGGGAAATCTGGGATCCGCTCAACCAAAACGGCCAGCCCGACTGGTCAGGTTGGAGCGCCTGGGGCATCAACGATTCAGGCGATAACTTCCACTACGGCCACACCACCGGGCTGATCTATGCCGCCGCCGCAGTATCCGATCCGGCCGAGAATCCGAATCCTCCGACCCTATATCTGTACCCAAAGTTTGCCTATAGCGTGCCTGACCAAGGCGTTGCCTACCACGATTACCCATCGATCCTGGCCGCGGTGGAGGCCCGGGATGCCGAGTACTTGAATACCTACGCCAAGGGCGCGGCTTGGTTCGAAGGCGACTCCTACGGCAATTTCTGCAAATCGCACATGATGGAAGGATTGTTTGTACAAACCAGCGCCTTTGGGGTTGCCCCCACAAGCCCGCCGCCGACATTCATTAACGAGGCTGCGCTCTATTTCCTCTATGCCGCCCAGCCCGCTCCTGACGGCGCTGGCCCGACCGTCAACATCTTTAACGCACTAACCGGAGATACGCCTAACTACGGCCAGTATTTAAAAGATTCCGACCGGGTTTCCCTGCTCGAAGAAGCCAGTTGCCTGGGTGCCTCCAATGTGACAGCTGGCTACGTCCGGTCGTGGCTTCAAGCCAAGTATCCATCCTGCAACTACTACCGCGACCTGTTCGGCTACGACTTTCTCTTGGATGCATCAGACGCAAGTCTGGGAGATTTGAGCGAATTGCCGCCTTACCTTCATGCCACCGGGGCTGGCTGGGTGAACAGTCGCTCGCAGGCACCACGCGGCCTCGCCGATCCGGATGCGGTTTCAGTTTCCTTCATGAGCTGCGACCGGATTCAAAGTCACCAGCACCAAGACGCCAATGCCTTCCTGGTGTATTACAAGGACTGGCAAATCGCCAAGGCCGCCCCCTATATGACGGGAAGCGGGTTCCCCTGGGGCAAGGCCAAATACCAGAGCCATATTCAGGTGGCCGATGCCAACGGACCCGCGGAACAACGCTATTCTAACGACCTATCCGGCGGTAACGGCTTCCCCGATAGGGTTCATCCCAGCGGCAAGATCGTCAAATATGAATCAACGCCAGCCTACACCTATGCCGTTGGCGACGCCTCCGATTCGTATTACACCGACGTCAACAGTTATGGGCCGGGCACCACGCGTCTGCTGAACATCTACCTGCGTGAGTTCGTC
>CAIQXC010000838.1 GCA_903875675.1 Akkermansiaceae bacterium | reverse complement strand
TGCCTGAAAATCCTGAACAACTTCTACTAAAGTCATGAAGCTGCTGCACTACGTCGAGATCGAAAACTTCAAGCGCTACGGGGACATCCAGCGCATTGAGCTGGATCACCCCGCCGTGCTCATCGGCCCTAACAACTGCGGGAAGACCAGTGCGTTGCAGGCCATCGCGCTGTGGAGCATCGGCCTGCGGACATGGAAGATGGAGTCGGAGAACTCGAAGGCGGAGAAAAACAAGGGCAAGGCGCTCAATCGCCTGAGCATCCTGTCGGTGCCGGTGCCCAAGACGCGCCACTTCTGGCACAACCTGCGAGTGACCAAAAAGGATCTGCGAATCACGGTAGGGGTGGATGTGAAGGGCCAGCCATTGCCGGTGACCATGATCTTCCGCCACCATGCGAGCGATGAACTGGTGTATTGCGAACCCGCGACTGCCACGATGAAGAACGAGGCGGCCTTCCAAGCGGCGGCAGCGCTGGATGTGTCGCTGCTATATCCGATGTCTGGCATCTCGGCCGATGAGGCGGTGATTCTGCCAAAGCGGATTGAATTCCTGATGGGCCGGGGCAGCACTGCGGAGGTGCTGCGCAATATCTGCCTGCAAGTGCTCGAAAAGACGCCCGATGACTGGCAGGAGATTTCAAAGCTGATGCAACGCCTGTTTCACGTGCAACTCGGCAAGCCGCAGGGGAATGAGAAAGGCGGGGTGGATCTCGCTTATGTGCAGGAAGGGACAAGCGGAGAGATGGATCTAGCCCTTTCCGGGCGCGGCTTTCAGCAGATGCTGCTGATTTTCGCCCATTTGTATCTGCACAAACAGAGTGTGCTCTTGGTTGATGAGCCAGATGCACATCTGGAAATCCTCCGGCAACAACAGGTCTATGTGCTGCTGCGCGACATCGCTCACCGCAATGGCTGCCAGGTGGTGATGGTGACGCATTCCGAGGTGGTCTTGCGTGAAGCGTTGGACACCAACCTGACACTCATACTCGGCGGGCAGGCGGAGAATCTGGCGAAAAAGACGAACATCACGAATGCTCTGAAACATTTCGGTGCCGAGCACTATGTGAAGGCACGGGAGACGGGCCATGTCTTCTACGTGGAGGGGAGCACGGATGTGGACATGCTAAGGGCCTTTGCCGACAAACTGGAACATCCGGTGATGGCCGCGCTGGACGACGGCGCGCGGCTGAATGTGTATTACCTGCAAGACAACTTCCCCGGTCCTGATCGCAGCGCAGACGAAGAACTGGAGCGTGTGGAAGGTGGCTACGGCATGAGTGCCGCCGAGCACTACCACGCACTGCGCGGCATGATTCCGGACCTGCGCGGGCTGGTGATCCGTGACAACGATGGCAAGCAACACCGCGAGAGCAACCAAGCCGCGCTGGAGATACGGGTGTGGAAACGCTACGAGCCGGAGAACTACTTCATCACGCCGGAACTCCTGCTCGCCTGGGCGGACAAGCACATGCCGGGGGAGGATTTGTTTACCCAGACACGCCAGCGGCTTCTGGACGGACTGATCCTTGAACAGGTGTTTGATGGCAGCACGGAGGACTTCGCAAACTACCAGAAGCTCGACGTCTCCACCCGGAGGACGCTCTGGCGGGCGCAGACGCAGTTCAAAAAGCTGAGCCTGTTTGCCGAGGAATTCTACCGTCGCCTAGCGAACGAGACTGGCAGCCGGATGCTGGCGAGAAAAGGCGATCTGCATGAATTGGTGGCACTTTGTGATCCCGCCGAGCTGAATGGCGAGGTGCGTGAGAAGCTCGATGCGATGCAACGATTACTGAATCCCTGAAGCCCCAATGAAGACCGACACCAGCGAAAAGGGCCTCGAAACCCTCATCATGCGCCACATGACCGGCACGGATGGTTTCATCCCCGGCACTGCGGGATTCGTGGCCGAGGCCGCGCCGGCCGAGGGCGGCAGCGGCTGGCATGCGGGAAGCCCGGCAGCGTATGACCGCGAGTTTGCAGTGGATAGCGAGCAGCTCTTCGCCTTTCTCATGTCCACGCAGCCTGAGGAATGGGCGAAGCTGGGCATCGCGGATTACAAGGACAAGCAGGGCATGGTGCGGCAGAAGTTCCTGGCCCGCCTGCAAGGAGAGATCACGCGGCGTGGGGTGGTCGAGGTGCTGAGAAAGGGCATCAAGCACGGCGCGCTGAGCTTTGACCTGTTTTATGGCAAGCCGTCGGCGGAGAACAAAAAGGCGGTCGAGCGCCATGCTATGAACCGCTTCAGCATCACGCGCCAACTGCACTTCAGCCGGGAGCAGACGAAGCGCTCGCTGGACCTGTGCGCCTTCATCAATGGCCTGCCCCTGATCACTTTCGAACTAAAAAACAGCCTGACCAAGCAAACCGTCGAGGATGCGGTGGAGCAATACAAGCGCGACCGAGATCCTCGCGAAACCTTGTTTCAGTTTGGCCGCTGTCTGGTGCATTTCGCCGTGGATGATCATGAGGTGATGATGTGCACCGCGCTGAAAGGCACCAAAGGCATGGCCAAAGACTCGTGGTTTCTGCCGTTCAATCTCGGCTGGAACGATGGCGCGGGCAATCCACCGAACCCGGACGGCATCAAGACCGACTACCTGTGGAAGCACATCCTCACGCCAGAACGTTTGACAGAAATCCTGGAAAACTATGCCCAAATTGTGGAGGAGGTGAATCCCAGAACGGGCAAAAGGAAACAGGTGCAGATTTTCCCGCGCTATCACCAACTCGATGTCGTGCGGCAGCTTATCGCGGATGTTCTAAAACACGGGGCGGGCAAGGTTTATCTCATCCAACACTCGGCGGGCAGCGGCAAATCGAATTCCATCGCCTGGCTGGCCCATCAGTTGATCGGCCTGCGCAAGGACGGCGCCGATGTGTTCGACTCGATCATCGTCATCACCGACCGCCGTTTGCTCGACCGGCAATTGCGAGAGACCATCAAGGGATTCGCCCAGGTGGGCAGCATCATTGGCGCGGTGAAAGAAGGTTCCGGCAGCTCGAAAACCGAGCAGCTCACGAAGTTTCTCAAGGACGGCAAGAAGCTCATCATTTGCACGGTGCAGACGTTCCCCCATGTGCTCGACAGCATCGGCGAAGCGCACCGGGGCAAAAAATACGCCATCATCATCGACGAAGCCCACTCCAGCCAAGGCGGGCGCACCTCCGCCGCCATGAGCATGGCGCTGGCCGAAGGCGATGAACCGGACGATGACGAAACCACCGAGGACAAGATCAACCGGATCATCGAAACCCGCAAGCTGTTGCCGAATGCCAGCTACTTCGCCTTCACCGCCACCCCGAAGAACAAGACCCTGGAGATTTTCGGCATCGCCTATCAGGATGGTGGCGAGGTGAAACATCGCCCCTTCCATCCCTACACGATGAAG
>CAIQXC010000837.1 GCA_903875675.1 Akkermansiaceae bacterium | reverse complement strand
GTTTGAACGCGGTCTGGAAGTCGCCGGGAGTTAGGCCGCCGCAGAAGATCAGGGCTGCCTCGCGAAATCCCTGGTCGTGGAATGACGCCCGCACCACCTCCGGCCACGGGGCGCAATGGCTGAACACGAATCCCATGATGGCGGCGGTGAACTCGGGCGTGCCGTCCTTGGGCATCTCACCCCTCACCAGCGGGTTGCCTGTGCGCAGGAGCACGTCATAGCTGGCGAGCGAGAGCGGGCGCATGGCATGGCCTCCTACGATGGCCTCCACGTCATGGAAGGCTGTGGAGAGGAGTTTCTGGCGGTCTGGATCGTTCATGGCGTGTTAGAGGTAGCGGAGAAACAGTTCTTCGGTTTGGGACGAGGCATTGAGCGGCAGGAAGGCGAACTTCCCGCCACGGCTGATGCAGGCAATCGGCACGTCCTGCTTAATCTTCGTCACAAGCGACTCACGGTTCATGAGCGCGGCCTTGATGTAAGCGAACGGATGCTCGGGGTTGGCGAGGTGCCACGCGTTGTCCGACCATGCCGCGATGAGTTCAGCGGTGCGGTATTTCCCGCAGGAACTCTGCGGCTCGAAAAACCAGACGACCCGCTCGCCGCGGATGCCGTCACCGACGACACGGACGAAGGGCTTTTCGGCAAGCGGGATGCCGACTGCGGATAGGGCGGCGGCAAGGGCCGTGTTGCTGGTGGCGGTGGATGACAGATGGGTGATGGCGTTCATTTCTGGATCTTGGGTGTTAGGTGGATTGGTTTACGCGCCGGTGGCCACGAACGGATAGTGGGTGGCGGTGATGTCGATCTTTTCAAAATCCTCGTTGTTGAGGGCGCGGCTGATCTGCTTGATGATCGTGGTGCCGCCAGAGGCAGCCTGGAGGTGGGCCGGCATCGCATTGGCGAGGGCGAGGGCCGCACCGATCTTGCCGGCGAACGGGCTGGTTTTCTTCACCAGTCCCGAGAGCTTGACCTCGACCTTCTCCTGATAGAGCGCGAGGCCGATGATCTCGCCGCTCTTGTCCAGAACGGTTTTCTCCTGATTCGAATAGTCGAAAGACAGGTCGTTGATGAGGATTCCCGTCTCGTCGTTGGTGATGCCCCAGTTGCCAGTTGTGCCAAGGAATGTCGCGGCCATTTGACCGCGGGTGCCGTGTCAACTCCGATCAGATGGCAGACACCACCGCCTCATAGCTGAGCACCGATTCACGGCCCCGCGCCTCGTCGGGAGTGGTCAAGCTTTCGCGATCTATCAGGTCGTGCAGAACGAATGTTTCGCAGTCCAATGCCGACTGGATCGCGGCCTTGTCCCTGAGCAGGACAACCAGCTTTCCCGCCCACTCGGCATGGGATTCCGCGGGGGTGTCGTCCACTTGCGAAAACAGATGCACGTCGAGCTTCACGCGGGCGGTGTGCGGCATGGGCGGGACCGGTTTGGATTCCGACGTGTTGAGGACGACGCACGGGCGGGAACGGATTTCATCGCGGCGGGCGACGTGGACCGGCATTGCCGATGAATCCGGGAATCCATCAGGCCGGTTGGAGTCGATCCATTCGGCCATGAGCGAGGCGAGGCGGTCTTCGATCAGGTTGGGCATCTTGCCGGGTGCGGGCGAGTCAACTTGCTCTCCGCAGGGACCGGTTCGCCTTGTCGGCAATCACCTTCAACGAGGTGACCAGAGCCTTGCGGAGCCGTCCTGCCGCCACCTGGAGGGCAAGCTCGATGCCTTTGGCGGTGCTCACCTGTTCGATGTAGTCGAGGTTGTTGACCAGCGTGACGGACGGCTTGTCGCCGGTTCTAACAATGGCCGTCCCCGGTGCCTGCTTGTGCCGGCTCACCCATTGCACGGCACCCCGGACCCGCCCGCCGATGGCCTTGGCCGCGTTGATCCACGAGCCCTTGGCGAAGCCGACACGCTTCTGGACCTTGGCGATGTAAGAATCCAGCGCCTTGGGACTGGTGACGATTTGTGCAGGCTTCTTGTGCTTCACATTGCCGCTGCGTCCCGTTCGACTTTGTTGGTGAAGTTTCGGGTCGAGGCGGCCGACCGGCAAATCCTTCCACGGGGATTTCGATGATTGGAGCGCCTTTTGCGCTTTGGAAAACCGGCGGTTCTGGATGTTGGCCCAAAACCTATCAGCGGCGGCGGGATCGGCTGGCTTGGTTTTCTCGAAGGCATCCGAGGGCACCGCGAACACCCGGTTGATGTC
>CAIQXC010000836.1 GCA_903875675.1 Akkermansiaceae bacterium | reverse complement strand
GCCATCGTCGTTGGGGCCTCTGAGCCGGACAAGTCCCTCCCTTGGCGGGACCGCAAGCAGCACACGATCGATGATCTTGCCACGGCGGCGTGGCCAGTCCGGGTGGTGGTTGCTGCCGACAAGTTGGACAATCTACGGGCAATGGCCGCTGACTTCGACCGGATCGGAGATGGGCTTTGGCAGCGTTTCAAACAGGGGCGCAAGGAGCAGGAATGGTATTATCGCGGCGTTTTCCAAAGTTTGGCGAGCATTCCTGAGGATGCGCCCAAAGGTTATAGCCAGTTGCTTGGAGAACTGGATGATGCACTGGAATATATATTTGTAGGGGCACGTTGATCCACCCGTGGTTGTTGGGTGACCGGCATTATTTTTCGTAAGTCAACCCGAAAACTGTGTCTGTTAGCCAGCCGCGGAAGGATTCGTTGTCTTGGAATTGTTTGAAGAGCTGGGCGTCGTCGGTGAAGAGGGCGGTGATGACGCGTTTCAGAGCCTTGTCATGCTCGATGCGTGCGTTCTGGCGGTCGGAGTTCTTTTTGGCGTTTTGGTAGGCCTGATCCTCGGAGACCTTCTTGGGGATCTCACCGGTGATACGCTGCTCCATCCGTTTGGAATCGGCGAAGAGGCCGCCGAACTGGTCGTTGAACGCTCTGACGATGTTCGAGAGTTTGTCGAACTCCGGTTGCTGCTTGTGACCGCCGCCTGAGGTGGGCACCGGTTCGATCTCGGCATCGGCATCCGGTAGGGCGATGGCCATGGTCGCCTTTTTTTCGGCGCGGTAGCTGTCCATGTCAATGGCGTCGAGGATTCCTTTTGCTAGATCTTCTTCGATGGGTGCGGGCAGCTTTGCTATCAGGAAGTTCAGGAAGATTGAAAGCTTCTCCCAGTCCTGGACGCCATACGGGAGGATGGTGGCAAGGAAGTCGTAGGTGCGGGTGAATGCTTTGGCCTTGCCCTTGAAATCCACCTGCCCGTCTTCGTCGAGGTCGCTCTTATAGACGGCCACGCATGCATCGAGAATCGGGTCGAGTTTGTCGCGGTCGGCTCCGCCCAAATAGAGTTCCACCAGAGCGTCGATCTGCTCGGGTGAATAGACCTGATACTTGTCCAACTCTGCCTTGAGCGTGTGGAGCTTGTTAGGGTCGGTTTCTTTGCTGAGGATCGTGGTGCGGTAGTAATCGGAGAAAGCGTCCTCGATGGTTTTGGTGTCGTTCTGGAAATCGAGGACGAAGACATCGTGCTTCTTCGGGTGCGCCCGGTTCAGGCGGGACAGCGTCTGCACGGCTTTGATGCCGGAGAGCACCTTGTCCACATACATGGTGTGCAGCAATGGTTCGTCGTAGCCGGTCTGGAACTTGTCCGCGCAGATGAGGAAACGATACGGGTCTTCCTGAATCCGGTCGGCGATGGCGTTGCTCGAAAATCCGTTGAGCTTCGATTCGCTCACCTTGTCACCCTTGTATTCCGGCTCACCGGAGAAGGCGACGATGGGGCGGTAGGGACTCTTGATTTCCTTGAGGTAGGCGTTGAAGGCGAAGAAGT
>CAIQXC010000835.1 GCA_903875675.1 Akkermansiaceae bacterium | reverse complement strand
TCCCGCGATGATCCGGCGCACCGTGGAATTGGCTGCGCTGGAATCGCAACAGGGCCGCCTGACCCTCCAGCGTGCCGAGGAACTCATCAGGTTGATGCATCAGGCAGCCAATCCCAGTGATACCGAATCGAGCTTCAGACGTTTCGCTGGGGAGTGGTTGGACGTCAAGGAGAAGGACACGGCGTCGACTACGTGGCGGGCTTACAGCGATGCAGTCAAGGCGGCCTGCGCCATCCTCGGGTCCAAAGCCAAATGCCACACTGCAACACTTCCCTGCGGAGATGGCGCGAGTGCAAAGGCGGATGAAAAGCGAGATATATTGAATTGGGGGTTTATACCACTCTGTCTATGGTTCCAAATGAAGGCTTAGCTCGGGGATTAGACGCTCGTAAGTTGGATAGATGCGATAGGCCGGATTGCTATCGTCGAGCCAGTTCACGATGCGTTCGAACTCACCTTTGGCAGCCGTCTGGAGTCCACTGGCCAACGCGCCAGCAAGATGGCCCCGCGCAACCAGGTATTGCGTAAAATAGTGAAAGGCTTGGATCGTGGACAGCACCGTCACGGATCTAATCCCAAAAAAGTCCCGGCAATAGTCATCCAAATAATCACGGAGGGTCCCCGCGTCCAGGCCGAAGGATGCCACAACCTTGGTCTTTCCACCTTTTTTCCCGCTGGCTTTTCCGCCCTTCTTCGCGTTCTCAGCCCAGTACCAATAGTTGAGCATGGCTTCAGCCAGGAAGCGGGCGCTGGCCCACCCGATATCCTTGGTCCGCCGCAACCACCCGGCAAAGCTCCAAGCCACATCGCCGTCGAATCGGGCACTGTGAGCCTGTTTCAGATCCAAGCCCGCTTCAGTCTCCGTCGGCAAGGCCATCTGCATCCCGCGCCTCAGCCACTCCCGGTTGGCTGCATCATCCCTGAGATAGCCCACAGCCATCACTTGCTGGCACAAACTTTTGATGGCACCTGGAGAATCGTCGCCAAGCTCCAGGAAAGGGAACATGGCTAGATTTGTAAGCCAGCGCATTCCGAAGCCGCCATCGACCAGTTCAGCGGAATCCTCGATCGCGGCAGCGGTAGGCTCCAGCAACCCGCGCAGTTCCGTCTCGCATCCGTGCCAGGCAAGCAGATCCACCACTTGGGCAAACTCTTCGATGAACCGGATCGGCTTCTGGCGGAAGAGCGCCAAGCAGGCCGGGATGCCCTCCCGCCGACCGGCTCGAAGCGACTCAGCCAGCAGGTCCAGATCCCAATACCCGAAGCAGCGCGAATACACTTCAGGTTGCTCGCTGCGAAGCCGGAGGAGTAGCGCGCAATGATCCGACTTGCGACCGGCTCGGTCGAGTTTGGGGCCGATTTCCAAAAGAAACTCTTCGTGCAGGTGGAGATAGCGGAATAGCTGCGGGTGCTCATCCAGGAAGGCCACGGTCCGCTCCAGCAGCCATCCCACTTGTTTTAGTTCACCCCTAGCCATATACACGACGTTGACCTCGTCCCACCACGCGTCCACCAACCGCTGGCTTTCCGCCGAAAGTGCGGACCACCCGAGTTTGATTGCCGCCCGGGCCGCGTTGTCACCGGCAAACTTGTCATCACGATTCTCCACAGGAGCGGATGCTCTGGCATGCTCCGCTGCAGCGCTCCGGATGTTCTCGACAGCAGCCTCCGCCTGTCTTCGATC
This sequence comes from Akkermansiaceae bacterium, assembly GCA_903875675.1. GTDB lineage: Bacteria > Verrucomicrobiota > Verrucomicrobiia > Verrucomicrobiales > Akkermansiaceae > Luteolibacter. The sequence continues at coordinate 1,172 of CAIQXC010000835.1, read as the reverse complement.
CTCTGCCTGTTTTTGTTCTTCCGCCCTCTGCATGACGGCTTCGGCCTCGTCTTTGACAAGGCAGCACTTCTTGTATTTTTTGCCACTCCCGCAGGAGCAGGGATCATTTGGTTCCATCACCATAGCGCACGAAGCTATTCGAACCCCCTATTTGCCGTCAACTGATTCTGACTTGCAGCCGGGAGAATTTGAGCCGGGCATTGGACACCTGTTTGGCGGTATGATCGTCCGCAGGCCGGGCCGGATATGATCAAAGAAACCTATTCACCAGTCTTTCGGGCATCGGACTTATTCTTCCTTGGCTTGCGGGTCCCGGATTTTGGGTGGCACTCCGCCATCGTCCGGTCCTCGAAGTGAATGGCTTGGCTTGCAGGGGTCTGAGACACCTGAGATCTCAGGGAAACTGTACGACTGTAAAACTCGATGCTCGGGGTCCAAGGTAAAAATCCCGTTGGTGTTGGATGCGCCCTTGGCATTGAGGAAATCCACGTACTGGGCGTTGGAATCTGAAATATTGTCATTGCTAGGGGGCATGGATCCGACATAGTCCAGCGCATGCACCGGCTCGTCCTTGCCCTCGTTCTGATCCATTCCGCAGGACAACCCGGGTCCCAGCGACATCAAATAGCCATTCCAGCCTGTCTGATCCGAAGCCGCTAAAACAGGACATGCACAATTTTGTTCTCATATTCTCAGCCAAAAATAACCTGAAGATTCCCTGAAATGAACCCCACCCGGATCCTCGCTGTTCTCAGCCTAGCCCTTCTTGCTGCCGGAGTCCCGGCGAAAGGCACCACTTATGCCACCTGGATGATGATCTGGCACGGTAAGGACCAGGGATGGTGGAAAGCTGATATGTCTCCGCAAGTGCAAGTCGGTGATGAATGGAAAGCGCTGGACTGGGTGGACCAGGCGCAGGTGGAGGCGCACTTGGACGGGATCAAGAATGCCGGTGTGAGCGTGGTAGTCGCAGATCTTACCAACGGCTGGAAGTGGCTGGACGAGCGTTGCAAGTTGATCCAGTCACTCTGCGCGAAGAAGGGGCTCAAGTTCTGCGTGGCTGAAAACAGCTCAGGGAATTTGGCCCAATTTGAAAGCCACGCACAGGATATCTGGAACAACTTCGCAGGCCCGTTAGCTGCCAATCAAGACACCTACTTCCAATACCATGG
>CAIQXC010000834.1 GCA_903875675.1 Akkermansiaceae bacterium | reverse complement strand
TCTGTCGATCCCGGAGGCACGAATCCGCCGGGCGCGGGCAACCTGTCGATCTGCCGCCTTTTCAGGGAATTCAACTTGCTCGACTCATTGGCTCTTTTGAGGTCGAACACTGAGTTCTGAAACATGTGCGAATTGAACAGGATTGGGCTTCCAGCCTGTCGTCTCATCTACAGACAGGTCGGGACGCGCTGTCGTCTCATCTGCAGACATGCGGGCAGCCAGCTCTGGCAGCGATCACTCAGAATCCCCGGGGCTGTAGCTTCCTTGAAAAGCCAAAGTTGCTTTCGTTAGGTCAAGTTTTCTGCTCTTGTGTCTTCAAGTCTTGCGTCTGAGGCGAAGCCTCGCTAGGACAAATGTCCGCTGAGAACGCTGATACCCTGCCGCAGATCACCAGGCGTCGGTGCGGAACGGTGATGCGGGCAGGCCCTCGCGGTTGTAGAGGTTGGCACCGTCTGGATTCATCTGATAGGCATAACGCACGGCCACGGGTTCCTTCACGGAGGGCGAGGATACGGAGATGGTGTTATTGACGATGACGGCATCGGCCCAGAACCACTGCTTGTCGGCTCCGGCGATGGCGAAACGTTTGAGCTTGCCCTGCTTGTCCTCAACGGCCGGGTTTCGAGCCTCTTTTTTGCCGATCATCAGACCGGTTCCGAGGTGATCAAATGCCAGACGCGCCTTGCCACCCTCGATCTTGAGCGCCTTGAACAAGGGCCCCGAGGCTTCGACTTTTTGGCCGTAATCGCGGACAAGTGCCCAGCGGGCGAGGCGCAGGCCCACATCAAATTTGTTTTTTGGATGGATGTCTTCTTTTTCGGTGAGGGGGACGGTGTCGAGGATGACGGCCATGCCGGTGTTAGGGATCGTCAGGGATTTGGTCTGAGCCTCGCGCAGTTTGGCCCATCCGTTGCCGCCGGCGGGTTCCTCGGAGACGCCCTGATAGCTGGCGAGTTGGACAAAGTAGAATGGGAAATCCCCCTGCTTCCACAGCTTGCGCCACCCACCGATGAGGGTTTTCATTTTTTCGAAGTAGGTATCGCCCTCATCACCGTTAGACTCGCCCTGATACCACAGCGCGCCTTTGATGGGCAGTTGCAGGAACGGATGGATCATCGCGTTGTAGATGCCGCTCAGGCCGCCATTCAACTGGGCCTCAGTCTCGGGATTCTCGGGTGCGATCCACGGCTCAATGCGGGTGCCGCCCCAATTGCTGTCAATGATTCCGATGGGGACCTTGGTTTTTTGTTGGATTTCCCGGGCGAAATAAAATCCCACCGCCGTGATGCTGCCTGCGGTGGCGGGCGAGCACACCTGCCATGGGCTGGCCACTGGTGCGTCTGCAAGTGGCTTGGCCACCTGCACCCGGTCGATTTTGATGGAGCGGATGGTGGGCAGGTTGGCGGACTTGATGTCGTCTGCGGCACCCAGGCACTGGCCGAGCGACATTTCCATGTTAGATTGACCCGAACAAATCCAGAGATCGCCTATCAAAATATTTTTCAGGCTCAGGCGGTTGTTGCCTTTCACGCTTAGTTCCAGGTTTTCGCCTGCTTTGAGGGCTGGCATTTCGACCTTCCACTCGCCTTTGGCGTCCGCTTTGGTTGAGGCGCTTTTTCCGGCCAGCGCCACGCTCACGGCTTCCCCGGCCTCCGCCCATCCCCAGACCCGCACCGGTTGGTTCCGTTGCAGCATCATGTTGTCAGTGAAAATTTTTGGAAGGCGCACATCTGCGGTGGCAGGCAGGGCGCTGAGAAGGGATGCGATAAGCAGATGGAACGGCGTCTGGAGAGACCGATGGATGGGGGCGTGAATTTTTATCATGGAGTGGGCTGGGATGGATGAGCCATCCCCGCAACGTTGCTGCTGCGACGCTTCTTTCAGCCTGCTACTGCGTCGCCTGCTTGGCAATGCGGTCGAGCACGCCGTTGACAAAGCGATGCGAGTCCGTGGTCCCAAAGCAGCGCGCCAACTCAATGGCCTCGTTGATCACTACTTTGGCCGGAGTCGCCGTGTGCAACAATTCATAGGTGCCTAGGCGAAGAACCGCCCGGTCCACTGGATCGATTCGCTCCGGCGCAAAATTCTCGACTACGGCGGCGAGCATGGCGTCGATGGCCGGTTTGTGGCTGAGCAGGGCATCGACGAGGGCATCGGCTTGTTGGCGCAGCGAGCGGAGGGATGCGGTGGATTCGCGGAGTTTGGCCAGATCCGCTTGTTCGGGAAATTTAGCGGGGTCCTCGACCATGCGGAGTCGATCTGAGATGCGTTGCAAGCGGCGCAGGCTGGCGGCCACGGCC
>CAIQXC010000833.1 GCA_903875675.1 Akkermansiaceae bacterium | reverse complement strand
TTTGCAGGCGCAGGGGTGTGTTAGAGGCGGTTGACCAAGCGGGACCGAGGCCGAGGAAGGTTTTGGCGGAACCGGCTGGAGCACTCGGGTCGTGGCCGTCGCCTCGGATGATTTGCTCGGCACTGGCACCATTGTCCGAAACAAAAAAGATCAAAGTATCGTCGAATTTTCCGGCGGCTTTCAGCTGGGTGATGACGCGTCCAATTTCGATGTCCATGCGGTGGATCATCGCCGCATGAATTGCCATCTTAACTGGCTGGAAGACGCGTTGTTCGTCGGTTAGGCTGAGCCAAGGCACGGCGCGGCCGACCTCGCCGGGGCTGATTTTATCGTGTTGTTCGGCGAGCGAGAGGTTATAGTTAGGCCAGACGGTGGGATCGGCAGGGGAGAGGGAACAATTGAGCAGCCCGAGTTGTTTCATGCGGGTGTAGCGCTCTTGGCGGAGGACGTCCCAGCCTGCTTGGTAGCGATCGCGATAGACGGCGATGTCATCCGGGAGGGCATGGAGCGGAAAGTGCGGGGAGGTGAATGCCAGATACAAGAAAAATGGCTCGTCCCGGTGCTCGGTCTGGTGGCCGGCGAGCATCTCGATGGCGTGCTGGGCGATGGCGGTGGTGGAATAATAGCCGTCACCGGGCTTGACCGGTGGCAGCGGCTTGTCGTCGAGTGTGTGGGCTTGCGGGTTGAAATATCGGTCGTGATCGTTGAGCGAGTAAGAATGGTCAAAGCCGTTCTTGAGCGGCTGGCCGTCCACATGCCACTTGCCGGAGTGATAGGACCGGTAGCCTAACGGACGCAACATCTCAGGCAGCAACCGGGCCCAAGCAGGGCGGGTGCCGTTGTTGCCGCTTTTGATGCCGGGCAGGGCGTCGCGGCGCACCTGCTGGGCGTAGTAGCCGGTTAGGATAGCGGCTCGCGATGGCCAGCAGCGGCCGGTGTTATAGAACTCGGTGAAGCGCAGGCCGTTGCTGGCGAGTCTGTCGAGGTTGGGCGTATGGATTTCGCTGCCATAGCAACCGAGGTCGGAAAAGCCCATGTCATCGGCGACGATGACCACGACGTTGGGCTTTTTCGGGAGGGATTGGGCGGCGGAGGTGGAGATGCCGAGCCATGGCATCATGGCTAACAAAAGGAGGAAAGGTTTCATCGGGCTGTTTTTTTGCGGGGAGATCCGGGTTCGGGGCCATCGTTGTCGTCCAGAGAGCCGCCGCCCCACAGGGGTTTGGCGAGGGTAGCGCTCCAGGCGTCCCAGTTGGCTTGGAGTTCTTTCACATGTTCGGGCTGGCTGGCGGCTAGGTCATGGCTTTCGCCGGGGTCGCTGGCAATGTTGTAGAGGCGTGCCGGGGTGGCAGGTTGGTCGCGGCCGGTGAGGGTATCGGCGTTTTGGTCGTAGCGAACGAGTTTGAGGTCGCCCATGCGGACGGCCATTTGGCGGCCGAGCCGCCAGTAGAGAGCGGTGTGTGGGGCAGCGTCGGTCTTGCCGCTGAGGAACGGCAGCAGGTCCACGCCGTCGAGTTTCCACTCCGGCTGGATGGGCAGCCCGGCGGCGGCAAGGGCGGTGGCGGTGAGGTCGAGCTGAATCGCTGGTTGGTTGAACACCCCGGGCTTGAGTGTGCCTTTCCAGGAGACGAGGAAAGGCACGCGGATGCCGCCTTCGAGGGTGGTGCGTTTTGACCCTCGCAGTGGCAGGTTGCTCGAGCCGTTGATGGTGGTGCCTTTCATGGTTGGGCCGCCATTGTCGCTGATGAAAAACACCAGGGTGTTTTCCTCCTGACCGGTCTCCACCAATTTTTTTCGAACCCCGCCGATCGCCTCGTCGAGGGCCAGCAACATGGCAGCATAGATGCGGCGGCGGGGGTCGGTGATGCCTGGGAATTTCGCCAAGCGTTCGGCGGTTGCCTGCATCGGCGTGTGCACGGCATTGAAGGCGAGATAGAGGAACCATGGATGGGATTTGTGGTGTTCAATGAAGGCTTGGGCCTCGCGTCCAAATGCGTCGGTGGTGTAGTCCAATTCCTGCACCGGCTCGTTGCCGCGCAAAATCGCCGCCGGATCGATATAACTATGCTGACCCCCTAGAAACCCAAAAAACTCGTCGAACCCACGGCGTTGCGGGTGCATCGCTGGCAACCCGCCAAGATGCCATTTGCCGACCAAACCGGTGGCATAGCCGTCAGCCTTGAGGCGGGTGGCGAGGGTGGTTTCTGCCAGCGGCAGTCCGTCGCTCCCCCCCACCACATTGAATTCATGGCCGAAGCGCTGCTGGTAGCGGCCGGTCATCAAGCCCGCCCGGGTTGGTGAGCAATAGGGGCCGCTGACATAGCCGTTGCTGAAGCGCACGCCTGCCGCTGCTAGCCCGTCGAGCTGCGGGGTGGGAATGTCCTTGCAGCCGTGGAAGCCGACGTCGCCGTATCCCATGTCATCGGCGACAATCATCAGAATGTTGGGCTTGGCGACTGCGGTGGCGCTGCCAAACAAAGGCAGCAGGGCCAATAGAAGCTGGATAGATTTCGGGATCATGGGCTGGCGGAGATTGATCTGCGCCAGGCTGCAATGCAAGCGTCGAGATCAACGATGCCAAGCGCCCAGCGCCCATCCAATATCTGTCACTCTGCACTGGTCGATCAAGGAGTGGTGGCGTCCTCGCCGCCATTCGCCCATGCACGGAGCAAATCCAGCCGTCTAGCGGCTTCCTCTTGCGCATCTCATGGGCAAATGTGGGCAAGATGCCCACTCTCCTTGAGGGCCCTCAAGGAGTGGTGGCGTCCTCGCCGCCAT